>NZ_JBBKBD010000011.1:0-63396 GCF_037890055.1 Lagierella sp. ICN-221743
AGCAGAGGATATCCTATGCTTTAAATAATTTTATTTCTTTCTCCTTACTAGAAAAGTAAAGCCTAGTATTGTCATGTTGAGCGAGCGACAGTGAGTTCTTGACCTAACAGAAGACGAAGTCTTCGTTGTAGGTCAAATGTCGATCTCGTTTCACTTTTCGACAGAAAAGTGTCAGAAGGCGACCTCAAAAAGCGAAAGCTTTTTTGTTCATCTTTTCTAACTTCTAACTTCTCACTTCTTATCACTTACATAATTCTAATTAAAACCATATACAAAGTCGTCCCCAATATAATACTTAAAATCATATTCTTTTTCCACAAGTGCACACCAAACACAACCGCTGCGGACAACAATTCTGGAACTACATTTCTAAAGGAAGAGTAGTCATAGTCTTTAAAGCAATACACAACTAACATTCCCATAATTGCCGCTGGCAGAACCTTTTCCAAATAAGTTATAACAGGAGGCATTTTGGCTTCATCTCTGAAAATAATAAATGGCATCGCCCTAGTCACTTGAACGGAAATAGCCAGTATAATAATCGCAATTATCATTTCTTTATTATTCATTGTCAAATACCCTCCTTCCTAAAATAAGTGTAAATAAAATTAAAATCATGGATGCAATGGCCATGTTGTCCTTGCCAAACACCAAAAGTGCAAAAACAGAAAGTATTATTCCCGTTATTCCACTCATCTTTCCCGATTTGTTTTTAGATTGCTCTATTAACATCACTATAAAAAGAGCCGTTAGTGCAAAGTCCAGTCCAAAGAGGTCTGCGGTTATTAATTTCCCGCTAACAGCTCCTAAAAAAGTTCCCAAATTCCAATAAAAATATCCAAACATTGTTACATAGATACAATACCTTTTATTTTTTTCAGGATTATTCATATTGGCAGATTGAATTGAAAACACTTCATCAGTTAGACCAAAGATTAAAAACCGCCTTGCCTTCCCCATGTTTTGATACCTTCTTAGTAGTGGTATGCCATAGAATAAATGCCTTGCATTTAGCATAACTCCAATAAAAAATAATCCTAAAGGATCAAAGGGAAGTAATAGTAGTGGCACCGCCGCAAACTCAAGCACCGCAGAATAAATTAAAATACTCATAACAATTGGACACCATATTGGGTAGCCCTCTTCAATCATCAAAATCCCAAATGCAAATCCAATAAAAACATATCCCGCCATTATGGGAATAGTGTCCCTAAAGGCCAGGTTAAACTCATGTCTATTAAATCCAGAATCTTTTTTCCTGCTATTCATATGTATCCCCTCACTTAATCTATCTTATAAAAAAGCCCCTGAAAAATTTCAAGGCAAGATTAAAAAAATAATTTAAATATATTCTATCATATTTTTGATGTGTTACTGCATTAAAATATGCAAGCTGCACAAGCTTTACAAATTAAAAAATTATAATACACTTAATTAAATTTCATAAAGTATTCGAGTTTAAGTTTATAATTAAGGTAGTACTTGGAGGAAATTATGAGTAGAGAAATGGATAATAATAAAAATCAAAATAAAAAAGAGCTTCAAATTAGGTCATCCACTGCTGAATACTTGACCTTTATTGCAGCTAACGGTGATGAAAAAGAAGCTATTGAAATTAGATATGAAGATGAAAATATTTGGCTAACTCAAAAGATGATGGCAGCACCTTTTGATGTAAGTGTGGCTATAATAAATGAACATCTAAAAAAAATCTATGCCGACAGTGAATTACAAGAAAAAGCAACTATTAGGAAATTCCTAATAGTTCAAAAAGAAGGTTCCAGAAATGTTTCAAGACAAACAAAGCACTATAACCTACAAGCAATTATTGCAGTAGGCTTTAAAGTAAATAACGAAAGAGCCGTCCAATTTAGAAAGTGGGCAAACCAAATTGTAAAAGATTTTTTAAATGCTTACAAAATAAATTGCACTAAAACAAAACGCATACTAAGTTGTGCTTAATATGCGCTGTTATATTATTTTAATTCCAAATCAATCTAATCTCAATTCAAGGTATTCATACTTATTTTCTTTCAACAACTTGTTTTGTCGCTTCGATTTTTTTATCTGCCCATATTACTACATCTTTTATAACAAGTTTCTTAACAACTTTTATAAACTTTTTCATAAATTTATAATCCACAACTGTATTGAAAAATGGTATTTCTACTTCGGTATTCTTTAATCCTATCTTAGTAGCTTTTGCATTATAATCAAATCTTTCTGTTATTGATTTTCTAATACATGACATTATATATAATGCAACATCTAAGTCCATATTCTCATTTTGTAATACACTAGTAGCTCCATGACCATCTTTTAAATAAAATGGTGTTTGTAGATAAACAACATTTTGATTGTTTGAATGAACCAATATAGTTGGCAAAGCATTTTTATTATTTAAAACTTCTGCCTTTAATGATTCATAACTTATTATTCCGTTGTTATCAGTAGCTTGACCATAAAATGGATATTTTTCAGATGTTTTATCGTATAATTCATTTAATTTCAACGGATCTATCTCTGAAATACCAGTTTGCCATATTAATAAATCTTCTAATCTAATCCGGTCTGTCTGTCTTTCTGTCTGTCTATCTAAAGAATTATCTGACATTTTTTCAAAGTAATCAAGTATTTTCTGATCTTCTTTTGTCAATTTATAATCTTTAAGTCCAGTTACCATTAAATACGCTTCGAGTTCCTCGATGCGTTCCGCTTCGAGTTCCTCGATAAATTTTTCCATATAGGAAAAATTTATCTTGCCATTTAAAAATGGCAAATCTAGTTTTAAATTATTCAACTTTTTTGCAGAAACTGTGTTTGTATATCCATATATAACCATATGTTTCTTCATTAAACTACAAATAAATAATCCTATTCGTTTATTTTTTATTAGTGGAATTTTTTCTTCTAATATAAGTACTCCATCGGTTGTTATGAATTCTTCTGGCTGATAATAAATAACCCCTGTCTGTCTGCCGATAATTATAGAATTACCTTTAAATTTCCTATAATTATTATTGCTAACTTTATATACATAGCCATTATTTATATCGTTTTGTGCAACAAACGAAACTCCAACATCATTTCTTTTAAGAGCTTTTTGATTTTGAATATCTCCTCGTGCAACATTAAAGAGTTTATCAAAATCAAATTCTCTCCATTCGCCCCCGTTTTCTAAAAACCCTCTTTCTAATTTTTCCAAACGAGGGCTTAGGCTTTTTTTGATGATTTGTCCTCACTTTTTAAGATATTAGATACTTCCCAAGCTAGATAATCAGCAACTGTATTTTTAAAATCTTCTATCTTAGGTTTAGTATCTATTATCTTGTGTTGTTCAAAATTCCAGTCATTCCCAGCATCTGTAATAAAATCTTCTATATAAATTTCATCAATATCCCAAAGATTTTCATTTACTTTTGCACTTTTTCCTGCTTTATAAAGTTTTATTATATCTTGATATCTTTCAGTAGGACTATCAATTTCATTTAATCCTCTTTTAGTTCTTTTGTATCCGTCATTTCTAAAGTCTATAAATTTTACTGTTTTTTCATAGTCATGTGGTGTTCCTGCTTCAAATACATAGATACTTGTTTGAACACCTGCCATTGGAATAAATAAATCTACTGGCATCTTTATACTTGCAAGTAGAGTATTGTTTTTTAAAATTTCTTGATTACTGGATACAGCTCTTCCACTTCCTGCACTATCTTGTATGATTATTGCTGCCAGACCTCCTTTTTCCATTTTTGATAAACCAAATCTTATAAATGGCATACCATTTTCTTCAAATGAAAAAGGTGGGTTTAAAAGAAGTCTATTTGCCTTAAAGTTTGTATATAATTCCTCTGGAGTTCTAAATGTGTTCCCTTTTCTAATATTACTTGAACCATCTCCTCTAAGAATCATATTTGTTGCAGCTAGTGTAAACATTTCAGCATTAAGTTCAACTCCTAAAAGTTGTTCTTTTTTTATTTCTTCTATTTTTTTATTTGCCTTGCTAGTATCTTTTCCAAAAGTTTTATTAGCATCGTCAATCATTATTTCCATAGAACTTATTAAAAATCCTGCCGAGCCTGTAGCTAAATCCATGGTTCTTGAATCTTTATTTACATTTAAAATTTCAGCCATCATTTTTGTTACATATGGAGGAGTAAGAACTATTCCTATTTCTTTTCCATCACCTAAAGCATATTTTAAAAATTCAGAATACATTTCCCCCATAATATCTAAGTGTCCAGCCATACCATCAATAGACATATAAATATTATTAAAAATATAAGAAAAGATTTGTTTATTTGTACTCGCTTCTTTTTCTAAAAGTTTTCCAACTAGCTTGTCTAAATCTGTTGGTTCATCTCTTTGATTATCCTTTGAAATTTCAGTAAAAGACGAAAGCATTAACTCTACTTTCTCTTGTCTTATTTGTTTTTGCTTTAAATATTCTTTTATCTGATTTGTAATTATTATACCATCTCTTTTAGTATCAGTTTTTGCTCCTAAGAGGTCTTCTGGTATAAGTCCTCTTTGCACTAAATTTCCATCTTCATCTACTATATCCTGCATAGATAAAAGCATACCCGATACATAAAGGACCCTTTGTGGTGCTGTTATATTATGATTATGCATAAGTTTGTTAAGTTCGCGTGCATATTTTTGCAAAAGTGTTCTGCTAGTAATTAATATTTCATGTTTTTCTTCTTCTGTTAAAACACAATCATTATAAAAATTAGAGAAAGTCTTTTCATTTTCTAAAAAATCAATACTTGTGTAATTTTCCATCTTTTTAATTGATTTAAACGATGAACCAAAAACATAATAAATATCAAATACTACATTTCCCTTATGATCTCCTGCAACACCAATAGCTACTGCCTCTTTATACTTACCACTAGCTATTATTTGAGTAGCATAATGTATTGCACCATTAGTTGCAAAATTTTGAATTGATTTCTCATCATCTTTTATACCATCTTTATTTTTAGCAATTAACTTTTTAATACCTAACTTATCTTCAAATATTACTGGTATATCATATTTTTCGACATGAAAATCAGGTTTCCCAAAATTTGTTTTTGTCTTTGTTTTTGCAGAACCTTTTAAAGCATCTTTCATGTATTCAGACATAGAAGATTCCACATTATAATCTTTTAATTTTTTGAAACCTATTTCTGAAAATTTATTTTTTACATAATCATTTACATCGTCTTCAAGTTTCCACTTTTCAATCATATACTAATCCTCGTCTTCAAACTTTTCATCAAAATTAATAATATCACTACAGGTACAAGATAAAGCCTTACATATTCTTTCTAAATTCTTAAATATGATTAGTTTATCTTTTTCCCATTTGTGCCATAACATTTGTTGTAAGTCTTGTCATGGCTATTACATCTGCTTTTTAATCCCTTTTTGTTAGCTTTATCTATAATGGTTTATCATTAATATCCATAATAACGCTCTCTTTATCCTTATTAGATTTATTTAATTATAGCATTAATATTGATTCCATCAAAATCTTACATATTTACACACAAACCCCTAGTCAAATCAAATCCAACTAGGGGTGCTCTAATTTTTTTACATATCTTGTCAACAAATCGCAACTAAACTCATCATCTTTCCCATAACTCACAATTTAAAGATTTCAACTGCCAAGTTTTGACCTTTTCAACTGCAAAGTTTTGTTACAGTAATAACAGCCCTCTCTAAGTGCTAAATTAAATCATTTTTCTCTCTCCTACTTCTCCAGATCTTCAATCTCATCTTCCAGTCTTATATATAATTTCTCTATTCCATTTCTAAATTCTCGCAGCTCTCTCATGGTACTTTTTATTTCTCCTTGGACTCTAAGGTCGGTAAAGATATTGTCGAACCAAATGTCGAAGAACCTATCGCCCACGGTGTCGCTGATTTCTCCTGGTAGGACCATGTCCACGTCTTTTAGTTCTCTTTCCAGGTCTTTTACTGAATCTGTAACGTCCTTGATGTATTCGTTAGCTTCTTCTATTTTATTTCTCTTTTTCCAGCTTGAGAAAAACTCTCCTCCGAACATGTCCCACATTCCCCAAAATTCTGCACTGTCTAGGGTGTCCAGCGCTCTGTCTATTTTTTCTATAACTATGACTGCTTGGTCTTTTGCTTCTTTAAGTTCTTTTAGTCTATCCATATCTGTCTCCTTGATTTTTTATAGCTTTGAGTCTTTCTTCTAGTATATAAAAAAGACCACGGTGCTACCATGGTCTTTTGATATTATTTCTTTTTTCTTAATGTTATTGCATCTTGTGCGTCGTCTTGAAGAATTTGTTCGTTGTAGAACGTTGAGTTTTTCTTTAATTCATCGTTAAACTGTTTGTAACCCATTTTTTCTGAAAGTGTCTTCTTTCCTGAGTATAGGTTTGTTCCTAGTCCCATTCTGTCTCCTTCTATCTGAATGCCTAGGCTTGCTAAGATAGTTGGATACATGTCCATTGTTGTGGAAATTCTATTTTTATTGTGTGCTGCTGGTAATGCAGAGTTTATAAATGTGTTATAAACTGATCTGTCATAACCTTTAACCATATTGTCGTAATACCATTTGTCTTGCATTCCCAAGTGGTCTCCAACTATTACTATGGTCGTGTTGTCATAGAAATCCTGTTGTTTTACCCAGTCTACAAATTCTCCAATTTGTTTTGATGATTGGGCGTGAACATTTTCGTATTGTGTTGGGAACTTTTGTACGTCCCCTGGTTCTAGGTAACCATCTGTAAAGTGTGTATTTACTGTTTCAATTACAAAGTTAAATGGTTCGTTTTTTTCTGCGAGTTTTGTAATTTCTTCTTTTGACCACTTAAATAGCTTGCTGTCTTGGTAGCCCCACCAAACTCTGTCTTCGTAGGTCATATATCCATTTGCAATTGCGTGGTAAAGGTCGAAGATATCATAGTCTCCGTGGTTTTTGAAGAATTCTCTCTTACCACCAAATTCTGATTTACTTCCCATTATTACTTCGTTGTTGTAGCCTTCTTTTTTTAGGATTTCTCCCAGTGAGTAGGCTCCATTCAAGAAGTTTGTTGATTTGTATTGGTTGTTTACAAAGCCTTTTATTGGAAGTCCTGTTTGGCTTGCTGTTATTCCTGCAATACTCCATGAAGCTCCTTCTGTTTGGTAGAAGCCTCCCATTTTGTCTGTGTTTGAAAAGTATGTGTTATCTTGTGCAAGTTTTTCAAGTTCTGGCATTATGGAGTATTCCCATCCACCGCCTATGTTCTTGTTCATAACTGTACTTTCTATGGACTCTGCATAGATTAGGATAAGATTTCTCTTCTTTTCTGGAAATGTTAATTTTACATTTTCAGGTCTAACATAGTTTTCTTCTATCATTGTGGAATCTTGAAACACTGCTTTTAGATAGTCTGGTCCATCTAGGAAGATGTAAAATGCCAAGCATGAAACTATAAATACTCCTGCTGGGTAAAATGCTTTTATTCTTCTAGATCTTTTTGTATTGAATCCTGTCTTCTTCCAAACTATCCATATTGGTACAAGTAGCGCTGCCATAATACCTATAAATGGTAATATGTTTGCAAGTATTACGCCCCATACCACTCCGGGAGCAGTTCCGCCAACTCCACCTTTAATTTGAAATATTAAGTCTTTAATTCCTTTGTTCCTAAAGTTTAAGGTCAAATAAAGAGTTGTAAGTATAAGTAAGGTGGACAGCATCATAATAATAACCACAAATGTCAAATTTGCTTTTTTACTTTTATTGTCTTTCATTCTTTCCCCTCATTTCATATCTAACGAAAATATATTTTAACACAATTTTGATGTTTTTTTAATATTTTCAAGAAAATTTTTACAAATTTTTCCTTTTAATTTAACATTTAATCGTTAGTACTATTATACACCAAATTCCGGGATAAAATATTACAAAATTCTTACAAAATCAACTTTTTATTAGTTAATTTTCTCTATTTGACGATATTTTTTGTTTTTCTTCTTGTTCTATCTCTTTAATTCTCTTTTCTGCATGCTTTATAAATTCTTTTAAGACTTTTATTCTTGCATACTTTTTGTCGTTTCCTGCAACTACAATCCATGGTGCATAGTCCACGTCGGTTCTGTCTAGCATTTCGTTCATGGCGGTTATATATTCATCCCATTTATTTCTATTTCGCCAGTCTTCCTCTGTAATCTTATATTGTTTGTCCGGTTCTTCTTCCCTTGCTTTAAACCTTTCTAGTTGGGTGTCTTTGTCTATAACCACAAAGTATTTTAATATTAGTCCGTTTGAGTCATAGAATTGTTTTTCCATGTCCAACATTTCATAAAAGGCTCTTTCCCATTCATTGTCCTGTGCAAAGCCTTCTACTCTTTCCACCATAACACGTCCATACCAAGATCTGGAAAATATTCCCATGTAGCCTTTGGCTGGTATCTTGTTGTAAAATCTCCAAAGGTAGTTATAGGAGTTTTCTGTTTCGTCTGGCGCAGAGATGGCGTGAACTGTGTAGAGTCTAGGATCCATTCTCTTAACAAGTCGTTTTATGGCTCCGTCTTTTCCTGCAGCGTCCACTCCTTCAAACACCAGCATTGTAGGGATGCCTTTAACATACATCTCGGCAGATAGTGAGCTTGCCTGTTTTTGTAAGTCTTTTAAAACTTCGTCATATTCTTCTTCACTTAGTGACTTGTCCATGTCCAGGTCGTCCAGTGGTTTATTTTTTGCTTCGTAACTTCTTTTAAGTCTTACGCCTTCTTCTCTCTTGGTTGAAACTCTTTCTATTCCTTTTTCTAGTTCTTCTATTACTAGTCCCAACACATCTTTTGAGGCAAGTTTTCTATCGGTGGAGTCTACGATATTCCATGGGGCAAAGTCAAAGTTTGTCTGTTCTAGAACATATTTAATATGTTCTTTGTACTTGTCGTAGTTTTTGTTTTGTTCAAGGTCAATTTTGTCAACGTAAAAAGCGTTATATTCTGAGTCTAAATATTTTTCTATTGTTTCTTTTTGAGTCTCTTGAGAAATGTTTAAAAATACTTTTACAATAACCGTATAGTCGTCATAGAGATTTTTTTCTATGCCACTAATGCTTTCTAGTATTTGTCTAGTCTTTTTCTTAGACATGTTTGGGTCACTCATAACGTCAAAGTAGAAGGACCTGTCGAAGACTTTTGTGTGGCCCTTTTGTGGAATCTTCTTCCAAAATCTTGTTATAAATGGATAAAGATTTTCTTCTTCTGACGCTTTGTCAAACACGTCCACATCATAGAACTTTGGGTTTAACTCTTTTACTAAGTCGTTAATTACATAGCCTTTTCCTGAGGACTCAAAGCCGTCAATGATTACTAGTACGGGAATCTTTTCTGTTTCTGCTATTCTCATTAACCTTGCCAGTCTTTGGCCCAGTTCTTTTTTGCTAAAATCTTTATATTTTTTTAAATCTCTAACATTAAGTCCGTCCATTATTTCATGTTCTCCTCAAATAGTTTCTTGTATATATTGAAATCGCCTTCGCTAAATGTAACAAATATTACTTTTATGTCTGTTGTGCTGTTCTTTAGAAAAGATAATACCGATTCTATTGCAATTTGAGCTGCGTCTTCCTTTGGATATCCATATACTCCCGTGGAAATTCCTGGAAACGCAATTGAGCTTAAATTGTTTTCTATGGCAAGCTTAAGGCTATTGGTATAACAATCGGAAAGTAACTTTTCTACATTTCTATCGGTGTTGTAGATTGGCCCAACGGTATGAATAACATTTTTTGCCGGCAAGTTATATCCCTTTGTAATCTTTGCCTCTCCCGTTCTACAGCCTCCCAAGGTCTTACACTCCGCAAGTAGCTCTGGACCGGAAGCTTCATGAATTGCTCCGTCAACTCCACCTCCACCAAGGAGTGTTTCGTTGGCGGCATTAACAATGGCGTCCACTTCTACTTTCGTAATGTCTACAAGGTTTAAAATAATATTTCCCTTTGCATACTCTCTCTTTAATATTTCTTTTAACTCTTTGGATAAAAAGTTTTCCATACTTACCTCCATTCTAAAAAAAGAGCCCTTAGGCTCTCATTGACTTAAGTATTTATTCTAATTTACCCGAAGTTTTAAAAAATTAAACTTGCTTCTTTGCTTTTTTTCTATACTTGTCAGCATTTTTATTTGAAAAAATAACTAAAACTAGATAGTCGAATAGAAATATGGCAAGGAGTATTAATGCAATTCCTGCAAGTAGTCTAAATCCATCTTTATATATAGACCTTAAAACCAAAAATATTCCAAGCAAAACAAATAGCAGTGATGCAATGTATTTTTTATTTATTGACTTATACTCATCGCTTAGATGCTTATAATTATTTTCTGGATTTTCTGGCTTAGACTTTGGCGACTCAATTATTAAAACTTCTCTATTTTTTGTGGAGAATGTGCTTTCTAGTTTCTCCGCCTGTTTACTAAAAGGTCGTAAGAAACCTAGGTCGCCAGTTATTAAACCACCTTGGTCCAGTGGAATGTGAAAATATCTCTTGCCTTGACTCTGTAAATACTTTTTATAACCGTCAAGCTGTTTTATTTCATAATCTCCCACATATATGGTTTCGTATAAAACTTCTCTATCTTCTTCTTTAAAAATATATGAATACTTATCTACATTGGCTAAGGTGTACCCTATGCTTTCCCATTTATTTAACCAGGGGGCTACTTGACTTATTGGATCTAAAAAAAACTTTAACTTTCTCATATAACCTCCAAATTTTATGATTTTGCTATTTCCATTATAAATAAAAAGTTTCTAAATTACAAAAGAAACAGAAAAAGGCCTACGTAAATAGACCTATATGTAACATCACTAAGTTTAAATATCGTTTATAAAAGTTATAAGGCAGTCGAGAGCGTCTACTTCGTCATGTCCTTCGCATGAAATAACGATTTCATCTCCTTTAAAACCTGCCATACTAAGTATTGATAAAATACTTTTGCCGTCATATGATTTTCCGTCTTTTGTTAAAGTTATTTGGGATTTAAATTTAACTGCATTTTGCAAAAACTTTGCAGCCGTTCTTGCGTATAAACCTTCGTCATTTTTCAAGATAACCTTTTCCTTAACCAACTTCTCCCCTCCTATAAATAAATTCAGAGGGAAGCTAAGCTTCCCTAGAATTTAGTACTCAACAAATGCTGCTTTCTTTGTGCCACAGATTGGGCATTTATCTTCTTCACCTGTTAGTGATACGAATCCACATACAGGACATAGGTAAATTTTTCCATCGCCTAAGTCTTTTCCAGAATCAACTACTTCTTTAGCTTCTCCGAATAACTTAGCGTGAACTTTTTCTGCTGCTACTGCAAATCTCATTGCTCTAACAGCTGCTTCTTCGCCTTGCATTTCTGCTACTTCAATATAAGCTGGATACATTTCTGTATATTCAAAAACTTCTCCACCTTTAGCAGCTTCTAAGTTTTCAGAAGTTGTTCCGATACCGAATCCTGCCATGCTTGCTACTAGGAAGTCCCCTTTTACATCCTTCATAGCTTTGAAGTGTAGGTTTGCGTGAACCTTTTCCGCATCAGCAGTACAGTGGAATAATCTTCCTACATTTGGAAAACCATCTTTAGTTGCAACATCTCCCCAGATGTCGTATCTATTTCTCGCTTGTGATTCTCCGCCAAATGCTGATCTTAAATTAGCTTGAGTCATCTCTTTCATTTACAAAACACCCCTTATTAAATTTTTGTACAATTATATACTAGCATAAAAATTTTTATAATACTAGTATTTAGTCCAACTTTGTAATGATTACATACTTCTGTACTTTATTGCTCTATACTGCTAATTTCATTCTATCACTAAAGAATGGAAATATCTATGTTTAAAAGAATCTTTTTATTATTCTGTTTAATTAGCTGTCCCTTTTAAGCCTTTCTTCAATGGCTTTCTTTCTCATAGACTCTTCGCCCATTTCGCTGGAGTCTAACTTTTCAATCCAGTTAAGTGACTTGCCCGTTCCCCTTACAACGGCAAGTATAGGGTTTTCTGCTATTTGAACCTTTATTCCAATTCTATCTTCAATCCTCTTGTCCAGTCCATTTATTAGTGAGCTGCCTCCAGTCATTATGGCTCCTCTTTCAAATAGGTCTGCTGCAAGTTCTGGCGGTGTCTGTTCAAGCACCGAATGAACTGTTTCCACAATTTGAGTAAGTGGTTTGTTTAAAGCTTCTGCAATGTCGCTTGATGTTACAAACACATGCATTGGAAGTCCATTAATAAGGTTTCTACCCTTTACTTCAAACAAGTCGTTGTCGTTTGGGGAGTTTGCCTTTGCCACATTTATCTTAATGTCTTCGGCGGTTCTTTCGCCAATAATCATATTGTATTTTTTCTTTATATAGTTTGAAATTGCCTTGTCGCATTCGTCTCCTGCAACTGGGATGGATTTATTTATTATAATTCCACCAAGGGCAATAACTGCAACGTCAGTGGTTCCTCCACCAATGTCGATAATCATATTACCACCGGAGTCAGATATATCGACCCCTGCACCAATAGCAGCTGCCAGTGGCTCTTCTATAAGGTAGGTGTTGTTGGCGCCGGCAAATCTTGAAGCTTGAATAACGGCACGCCTTTGCACCTGGGTTATCTGTGAAGGCACACATATGACCACATTGGGTTTAAAGAAAGTTTTTCCAATGGCCTTCTCGATAAAATATTTTAGCATCTTTTCAGTTGTGTTGAAGTCAGCAATAACACCGTCCTTCATAGGCCTTGTGGCTATGATGTTACCTGGAGTTCTTCCAAGCATCTTCTTGGCTTCTCTGCCTACAGATATAACCTTGCCAGTGTAGCTGTCCATTGCAACAACTGAAGGCTCGTTTATTACGACTCCCTTTCCCCTCATAAAGACTAAAACGGAAGCCGTGCCAAGGTCTATTGCTATATTTTTTCTTAAATCTGCCATTCTTTTTTTCCCTTTCTAAATACTAGTTTAAATATATCATAAAATGGCCATTAGTTTAAGAGGATATTTCTTTTTACAAAAGAAAAACACTTCATCACTTGGACGAAGTGTTATTTTTAATTCATTTCCAAATCTACATTTACACTATTAATGACAAATCGATGTTCCCCTGTACCAAACTTTCTATTCATATCACCCATGCCGTCGCTTGATCCCTGTGGACTTTCAAAATCAAATTGAACTGCATTGATGTTGACATCAAAGTTATTATTTTTAACATTGATTTCAGCATCAACATTTGTGCCATCTATGTCTATGTCAAAGGAATTTTCAGAACTACTTTCAACATCAATTTCCATACCAGCTATATCTAATGATCTTAAGTCTATGTTGTTACTTAGGCTGATATTGGTTCCATTTAAAGTAAGATTAACTTTGCCTGGGTTATTAGTGTAGATTTCAACTTCCATAAGGTCATTGTTCTTTGTGCTTAATGAAATGGAATTGTTACTAATATTTTCCTTAAAATTTTCATTTTTTGCCACTAATTTCATATTGTTTTTATCCGACTTTATAACTTCCACATCAATGGAATTTCCATCAAGGGCTATGTTTTCAATTCCAGTTAGGTCATAATCTTTTTCAATTCTATTATCGTCATGGGATGAACCTACAGATGTATTAATAGAAAATTCTCCATCTTTATACTTAATCTTTCCATTGTTATTTTTTAAGTTTATATAAAAACCATCTCCATCTTTATACTTATAACTTTCTGCCATTACATTTTGAAAGTCAAAAATAAAGAAGGATATTATTGAAAGGCCTAGCAATACAAAAAATATAATGGCTAATTTCGCATTTGAGCCTAAATTTTTAAATTTTTTCATTGTCTGCTCCTTTTCCATTTATATGTTTGGTATTTGTCTCCTATCTTGCCACCTAAAAATGCAATTAGACTTATGGTTAGTTTTATTACAAGCACACCTAACACAAGGGCTGTCAGTGAAGAAAGCGTTCTTGTAATAGGACTTAACACCGTAAAGCTCGGTCCCACATCTACAAATGGCAAAAATGGAAATAGTGTTGCAACTAAAACTGCAACTCCCGCCGCTATGGCAGAAATCCCAATTGCACCTACAGTAACAATAATCGCAAAAATTGTAGCAGCAAGGGCAATTACAATTGAGCCCCAAAATGGTGATAGAACAATTAAAAGTAGTATCAGTGCCCAGTTTAAATTGCCCGCACCGTCTCTAAAAAATCCCTTTGACTTTTTTGAAGTACTAGAGCTTGAAACCTTTGGTTTTCTGCTTTCATAATTTAAATACTCATGGGCAATAGTCTTTGGCGAACCGAGATCTTTAGAAATTTCCTCTTCAGTCTTGCCATGTGCCATGCCCTCTTGAAAATGTAAATTGTATTCTTCTAAAATTTCATCCACCACCGTTTTAGGCAGTTCTGATAAATAATACCTTAATAGGTCCATAAATTCGACCCTTTTCATACTAACCTCCCTAATAATTCTTCTACGCCTTTTATAAAATCATTCCACTGATTAATCTGTACTTTGAAATTTTCCTTGCCCTCTTCCGTAAGCCTATAATACTTTCTCGGTGGTCCCGACTCCGACTCTCTCAAGTAGGACTCCACCAATCCACCATTACTAAAACGTCTTAGAAGGGGGTATATGGTACCTTCAGAAATATCCACATACTTGGAAATCTCTTCCACTAGCTCATAACCATAACAGTCCCTGTCGTTGAGGAGAGCAAGTACTAAAAGTTCAAGTACACCTTTTTTGAATTGTATATTCATCCCTACCTCCTATGTACATTATAATGCATGCTACTATGTAATGCAAGATAGCGTGTAAGAAATTATAGTTAAAATTCAAAAACTTTCAATTAAAAGTTTATTTTTGTCTTGTAGGGATATGTACTGCGAGGCATTATGTCTCTATTTAATGTTATGCTTAGTATGTCGAAGCATTCTTGACCTAACAGAATATGAAGTCTTTGTTGCAGTTTATATGTCGATATCGTTTCACTTTTCAAAAAAAAGAGTCATAAGGTGACCCGTTAGATAGAGGTTAGATATTAGTTGAATGAGGTTAGTAAAGATGGAATAAAAAAAGGAGTGCAGTGCACTCCCTATACTATAAATATTTTTTTAATTCTTCTGCCTTGTCTACTTCTTCCCATGGGAAGCCTTCGTCATTTCTACCGAAGTGACCGTAGCTTGCAGTCTTTTTGTAAATTGGTCTTCTTAGGTTTAAGTTTTCTATTATTGCCGCTGGTCTTGTATCAAAGTTATCTCTAATTATTTCTGCTAGTTTTTCATCTGATACCTTTCCTGTTTCGAAACTATCTACGAAGATTGAAACTGGTTTTGCAACTCCAATTGCATATGCAAGGCCCACTTCTACTTTGTCACATAGTCCTGATGCAACAAGGTTTTTTGCGATGTATCTTGCCATGTAAGCACCAGATCTATCTACCTTTGTTGGGTCTTTGCCAGAGAATGCTCCGCCGCCATGTTTTGAAAAACCACCGTATGTGTCAACGATAATCTTTCTTCCTGTTAGTCCTGCATCTCCCATTGGTCCACCAATTTCAAATCTGCCTGTTGGGTTGATGTAGAATTTTGTGTTTTCGTCTATAAGTTCCTGTGGAATTGTCTTTAGGATTAATTTTTCCTTAATGTCTTTTCTTAAGTCCTCTGTTGTTACATTTGGGTCGTGTTGTGATGATACTACCACTGCGTCTACTCTAGTTGGCTTTCCATTTTCGTATTCAACTGTCACTTGTGACTTGCCATCTGGTCTTAAATAGTCTAATACTTTATCTTTTCTAAGTTTTGTAAGGTTTTTACAAAGCTTGTGTGAAAGTGAAAGTGGAAGTGGAATTAATTCTTTTGTTTCGTTACAAGCATAACCAAACACCATTCCTTGGTCCCCTGCTCCAATTTTATCGAATTTATCTTCGTCTCCCTCTTTTGCTTCCATGGAGTTGTCAACGCCAAGGGCAATGTCCTTTGACTGTTCATTTATTGAAGTGAATACTGCACATGTGTCGCAGTCGAATCCATACTTACCTCTATCGTATCCTATTTCTCTAACGGTTTCTCTAACTATTGTCGGTATGTCCACATATGTGTTTGTGGAAATTTCTCCAGCTACTATTACTGCGCCTGTTGTTGTTAGGGTTTCACATGCAACACGAGCGTTTTTGTCATTTTCTAATATTGAATCCAGTATTGCGTCTGAAATTTGATCACAAATTTTATCTGGATGACCTTCTGTTACTGATTCTGATGTGAATAATTTTTTTGTCATTTTTCCTCCTTCATAAAAAAAACCTCGCTGAAAAGCAAGGTTCTAAAATCTTATTTTTCAGATAAACTGCAGGACTTAGCACCTAATTTAATAGGTTGCCGGGTTTCATAGGGCCTTTCCCTCCACCACTCTTAATAAGTAAGTATTCAATTCGTAATTTCATTGTAGCATTTTATATCTTACAATTCAACTATTTTTCTTCTAAAAGTACCACCGCATAGCAAGTTATGCCTTCGCCTCTTCCTTCGAAGCCCATCTTTTCTGTAGTGCTTGCCTTTATGGAAATATTTTTTACATCTGTTTTTAAAACTTTTGCAATATTTTCTCTCATGTCCATAGTATGTGGAGATATCTTTGGCATTTCACAAGCAATGGTGGAGTCGATATTTCCAATTTTGTATCCCTCTTTGTCCATAACTTGAACGACTCTCTCTAAAAGCACCATGGAGTCTATGTCTTTGTACTGCATGTCAGTGTCTGGAAATAATTTTCCAATGTCTCCCATGGCAAGGGCCCCAAGTACTCCGTCCATAATGGCGTGCACCAACACATCTGCATCGGAGTGGCCAAGAAGTCCTTTTTCAAATTCTATTTTCTTTCCTCCAAGGATTAAGTCTCTTCCTTCCACAAGTTTATGCACATCGTATCCAAATCCAATTCTCAATTTTCGTCCTCCATCTTTGCAAGAATTTCTCCAATGATTAAATCTTCTTTAGTTGTGATCTTAATATTGTCGTATTCGCCAATATATATTTTTACCTTTTGTCCAATAACTTCCATTAGTGACGAGTCGTCGGTAACTTTTATATTTTCTTTAAAGGCTTTTTCATATCCCTTTACTAGGGCGTCCTTGTAAAAAATCTGTGGTGTTTGGGCGTTGTAAAGCTCTTCCCTGTTGGGAGTGTAAGCTATGTAGCCCGCCTTTGCATTTTTTATGGTGTCCTTCATAGGAACGCATACTACCACAGCTTCGTTTTCCCTCACTTCTTTTAATGCGCCAATAATGGTGTCTTTCTTTACAAATGGCCTTACGCCGTCATGTGTAATTACGATTTCTGAATCCTTAGACACCTGGCTTAACCCATTAAAGGTAGACTCTTCCCTTGTGGCACCGCCCTTTGCAAATTTTAGTTTCGATGAATAGTCCTTTAATATTTCAGAACATCTATCAATTTCCGTTTCTGAAACCACAATAATTATTTCACGTACAAAGGGAAGGTGGAAAAATTTTCCAACGGTTCTGTGAATTATCTCTCGATTATTAAGTTTTAAAAATTGTTTTGGCAATTCTGTCCCCATTCTAGTTCCACTGCCTGCTGCAGTAATAATAACGGAGATGCCTTTATTTAAAATCTTATCGTCCATATGAAAATTATACCATATAACTACCTATGCTCCTGCAATCATGTATCCAATTGACATAATTATAAAAAATGAAATTATAAGTAGAAAATTTAGAAACATAAATACATAGTCCCTTTGACTCCTTGCACATAGTAGTCCTATTATTCCAATGGTTGGACAAATAAATACAGTAGCAAGTCCTATGGGTCTTACGCCTCCCAGAAAGGAAAGTTTTGCGTCTTTAAATACAAATGCAATAATTAAAATCAAAATTCCAACTAGAAATATAAATCTTGAAATGTTTTTTTCTGTTAACATGTCTCCTCCTAATATTAAAAAGGACCCAAAAGGTCCTAGTTAATTCTTACAAATATCATTTTGCCCGCCGCAGTTTGAAGAACTGATGTAACTGTTGCATCAACAGTTTGGCCAATGTATTTCTTACCATCTTCCACGACTACCATGGTGCCGTCTATTAGGTATGCAATACCTTGGTTGGACTCCTTGCCGTCTTTGATTATGGTAACTGTCATCTGTTCGCCAGGTATAACTATGGACTTCATTGCATTTGCCAGTTCGTTTATGTTTAACACTTCAACATTCCTAACTGCTGCAACCTTGTTTAAGTTGTAGTCGTTGGTTACAAGTTTTCCACCAACGTCCAGCGCCATCTGTAGAAGTTTTGAATCAACTTCCTTAATTTCACGATATCTCTTATGGGACACTTCCACCGGTAGACTTGAATCGTTTTGGATCATACGAAGAATGTCTAAGCCTCTTCGTCCCTTCTTTCTTCTCAAGTCGTTGTCAGAATCTGCAATATGTTGTAACTCTTCCAATACAAATATTGGTATTACAATCTTTCCGTCTAAAAATCCAGTGTCTATTATGTCTTTGATTCTACCGTCAATGATTACCGAGGTATCAAGTATTTTTATAAGGCCGTCTGCAGTTTCCTTTGCAGGTCTATCGATGCCCGCTCTTATCTTTTCTAAAATACTTCCAGTCTCTTTAAACCACTGCATACCAAGTCTCATTCCAATGTAGCCCAGGGTAATGTAAATTATTATTGAAAGTATAATAAATGGAACATTGCCAACAACAGGTAATTTGATTTGGATAATTAACATGGAGATTAAAAACGCCACGAAAATTCCTAAAATCGTTCCCACTGCTGTGCTAATAAGTTCCTGAACGGAGAGTTTCTTCATATATGTTGAAGCTCTTTCCGCAGATTTTTCCAATCCATTTAACATCTTTGGAAAGAAATTATAAAAAATAATAGCAAAAAGAATAATTCCTATAGCATATATGCCTATTCTCCAATATGTGGGTAACCCTGAAACAACCTTTGTCTTGTCAATTAAGTAGACTATGGTAAAACCAAAAATTGCCCCTAAGAGAGTCATTAGTACATTGACTACTCTTTTAGCCAAAGTAGCACCTCCTTCTATTTGTTTTCATTTTTAAATAGGTTCTCTAAATTGTTTTCAACTTCCGCAACTTTCTTTCCTTCCACAACTGAAAGTTCTGAAATTAGCATCTTCTTTGAACTGTGTAAAAGTTTCTTTTCTGCCATTGATAGTCCTCTGTCCAAATCGAGAGTGTATAAATCTCTAAACACTTCTGCAATGCCTTGGAGCTCGCCTAGACGAAGTTTTTCTAAGTTTTCTCTATATCTTTCATTCCAATTAGAATTGATTTCAACATCTTTTAACTTCAATGTACTTAGAATGTCGTCGATTTTAGACTCGTCTACAATTGTTCGTATTCCCATGTCGTTAATCTTGTCTATTGGTACAGATATTTTAATTTCTCCAACGGGAATTGAAAGAATATAGTATTCCTTTTCCACGCCCAGTATGGTCTTAAGTGTCTTTTCAACTATGACTCCAGCACCATGCATTGGATAGACTATTTTGTCACCTATTTCAAACATTTTTTCACCTCTACTATCATTATAATATATAAATCAAGTTTGGTAAACATATTATTACATCAAATTTTTCAGCATATGTCAAGTATTTTTATAAAAAATAGGGAAGTATTTCACTTCCCCATGTTTATTTTATTGATGAAACATCAAAGCCAATGTCTTCCACTGCCTCTTTTAGTTTCTCATTTGATACATCATTATGAGTTACTTTAACTTCTTTTGTGGAAAGATCCACATCTACCTTCTCCACACCTTTAACTTCTTCCAGTGCCTTTCTCACTGAAGCTTCACAGTGTGAACAAGTCATTCCATCAACGATTAATAATGTTTCCATATGTTCCTCCTATTTAAATGATTTTAATCTAAGTGAATTGGTTACAACTGAAACAGAACTAAATGCCATTGCCGCCCCTGCAATCATTGGATTTAAAAATCCCAGTGCTGCAATTGGTATTCCGATTACATTGTAAAAGAATGCCCAAAATAGATTTTGTTTTATTGTCCTCATGGTCCTCTTTGAAAGTTCTATTGCCTTAACAACGGATTTTATATCTCCATTTATTATGGTTATGTCTGACGCCTCAATGGCAACGTCGGTCCCTGTGCCAATGGCAAAACCGATGTCCGCCTGTGCCAGTGCTGGTGCGTCGTTTATTCCATCTCCAACCATGGCAACAACTTTGCCTTCATTCTTTATTTCCTTTATCTTATCGGACTTGTCCTGTGGCAGAACTTCCGCATAGACCTTTTCAATGTGTAGGCTCTTTGCAATTGCATTTGCCGCCCTCTTGCTGTCTCCTGTAATCATATAGGTTTCTATACCCATTTCATGAATCCTATCTATAGCATCTTTGGAGCTTTCCTTAACTTCGTCTGCAACGGAGATTATTCCAAGAAGACTCTTTTCGTCAAAGAGCATTAGTGGTGTCTCGCCCTTTCCTTGCAATTTTTCTATATCCTCAATAGAGTAGGAAATATTTTTTTCATCCATTAGCTTTCTATTTCCAATAAAGTAATTAACTCCATCAATACTTCCAGAAACTCCCTTTCCGGTTAGTGAATCAAAATTTGAAACTTCAACCATTTCGATTTTATTTTCTTTACAATAGTTCACCACAGCTTCTCCCAGTGGATGTTGTGATGCATTTTCTAATGATGAAAATATTTTAAGCATGTCTTCTTCACTAATGTCCGAATAATTTTCCACAGACTTTACTACAGGCTTTCCTTCAGTTAGTGTTCCAGTCTTGTCGAATACCACAGAGTCAATTTTACATGCCCTCTCTAGGTACTCGCCAGACTTTATTAATATACCTAAGTTTGCTCCTCGCCCTGTTCCAACCATAATTGCCGTTGGTGTGGCAAGGCCCAGTGAACATGGACATGCGATTACTAGTACTGCCACTGCGTGCATTATGGCAGGGTCAATTGATTTTTTTACAAACCATGTAATGGCAAAGGTGAAGATTGCAATTACAATTACGGATGGCACGAAAACTCCCGCAATTTTGTCTGCCAGTCTTTGCACCGGCGCCTTGTGTTCTTGCGCCTCTTCCACTAGCTTAACAATTTGTGAAAGCATGGTGTCCTTGCCAACCTTAGTGGCTTCAAACTTTATAAATCCATTTTTATTTATGGTTCCGCCGATAACTTCGTCGCCAACTGTCTTTTCCCTTGGAATGGACTCTCCTGTTACCATGGCTTCATCAATGGAGGTTTCTCCAAAAATAATCTTCCCATCTACAGCAACTTTTTCTCCCGGCCTGACGTCAATTATATCGCCGACCACAACTTCTTCTATGGGTATCTCTATAACTTCTCCATCTCTTTCTACCACTGCAGTCTTTGCTTGTAGTTCCATAAGCTTATTTATGGCATCGGTGGTTCTAGTTTTTGCCCTCTTTTCAAAATACTTTCCTAGCAGTATTAAGGTTATAATCACCGCTGAGGATTCATAATAGAGCTCGCTTGATCCAATTATGGTGTGATATAGTGAAAAGAAAAACGCCGCGGAAGTACCCATGACTATTAAAACGTCCATGTTGGCTCCCCCACCTCTTATGGAGTTGAAGGCACCTTTATAAAATCTCCTTCCAATGTAAAACTGTACTGGAATTGCAAGGGCAAGTTGCACCCATCCATTTAATAAAAATATATGCATGCCTGCCATGTGGAAAAACATGGCAGAAAAAAGTGGTATGGTGAAGATTAAAGATATAATTAAATCTCTCTTTAATCCCTTTAGCTCCCTGTCATCACGATTTATTACATTGTCTTCATCTTTATCTACAGTGGCACCATAACCCGCCTTTTCAACCTGCTTTATTATTTCATCTTCCGTTACAAGGCCATTTTTAAAACGTACCACTCCCGAGTTAGTAATTGAATTTATAACGGCTTCTTCAATGGGAAGCTTGTTTAGTAATTTTGTTATTCTTGCTGCACATGCCTCACAGCTCATACCTGTAATGTCTAGCTTTACGGTTTGCAAAGGCACTTTAAATCCTGCCTTTTCAATTTTTTGTGGAATTTCATTTATATTTTCTTCCGAATTTAATTCCACAGCGGCAAGTCCTGTGACAGAATTTACATTTACACTTTCAACCTCTTCCATCTTTGAAAGCACCTTTTCAATTCTCGCTGAACATGCCTCACATGTCATTCCCTCTACTCTTATACTTAACTTTTTCAAAGCATCACCCTTCCTTCCATTGATAATTGTTACTACTTATATTATACCCCTTACAGCTTTTAATAAAAGGGGTATAATATAACTATACCCATAAGGAGGACAAAATGATTAACTGGAAAGATGAGCGTAACCTGTCACTACTTGCAGACTTCTACGAGTTTACAATGGCAAATGGTTACCTAAAAGAAAAAGTACATGAGCATATAACCTATTTCGATTTATACTTTAGATCCGTTCCCGACAAGGGAGGCTTTGCAATCTTCGCAGGCCTTGAGCAGTTTGTACATTATATTGAAAACTTACATTTTGAAGATGACGACATTGAATATTTTAAGAGCAAGGGCATCTTCTCCGATGAATTTATTGACTATTTGAAAAATTTTAAATTCGAATGTGATGTGTGGGCAATGGAAGAGGGAACTGTAGTATTCCCAAATGAACCACTGCTTATTGTTAGAGGGCCTGCAATTCAAGCACAGATGATTGAAACCATGTCACTAATACTTATAAACCACCAAACTCTAATTGCCACAAAGACAAATCGTATTGTCAAGTCCGCCGATGGACGTGCTGTTATGGAGTTTGGTTCAAGAAGGGCGCAAGGTGCAGATGCTGCCACAATTGGTGCCAGAGCCGCATATATCGGTGGCGTTGTAGGAAGCGCCAATGCATACGCCGACAAGCTATATGGAGTGCCAGCCCTTGGTACAATGGCACACTCTTGGGTTATGATGTTTGAAAATGAATTTGAAGCCTTTAGAGCCTATGCTGAAACCTTCCCTGATGACACCACATTACTTGTGGACACATACGACACTTTGAAGTCTGGCATACCAAATGCAATAAAGGTGTTTGACGAAGTTTTAAAACCAATGGGCAAGAGACCTGTGGGAATAAGACTGGACAGTGGAGATATCGCATACCTATCTAAGAAGGCAAGAAAGATGCTTGACGAAGCGGGATATGAAGACTGTAAAATAGTTGCATCTTCTGCACTAGACGAATTTAAAATAAAGGATATGCTTGACCAAGGCGCAATAGTTGACTCCTTCGGCGTTGGAGAAAGACTTATTACATCAATGTCCAATCCAGTATTTGGTGGCGTTTATAAACTTGTTGCAACGGAAGAAAACGGCAACATAACTCCAAAGATAAAAATTAGTGAAAATGTTGAAAAGATTACAACACCTGGTTTTAAACAGGTTTATAGATTTTACGACAATGACGACAACAAGGCCATAGCAGACCTAGTATGTCTTCATGATGAAGAAATAAATAAAGATGAAATTGAAATATTTCATCCGGTGCACACATGGAAGAGAAAAACTTTAACAAATTTCCATTCAAAAAAACTTTTAGTTCCAATCTTTGAAAATGGAAAAAGAGTTTATAATCTACCTTCCCTTGAAGATATTAAAAAGAAAAAGGAAAGTGAAGTTTCAATGCTTTGGGAAGAAGTTCAACGTTTTGAATTTCCACACATCTACATCGTAGACCTATCTCAAAAGCTTTGGGAAATGAAAAACGAAATGATAAATAAGACAAAAATATTTTAAAAAATAGGGGCTACCAATTGGTAACCCCTTTTTATTATCCAAAAATCTTTGGTGCAAGTAATTTTATTAAGAATATTATGGCAAGAACTACCATTAGAGGAGAAACGTCTTTCTTCTTTCCTCCTGCAAGTTTTAAGATTACATATGATATCATACCGAAGCAGATACCTTCAGCTATTGAATATCCAAAAGGCATCATTATGATTGTTATAAATGATGGAATTGCTTCTGAATAGTCATTTAAGTCCACATCCAAAATTGGACTCATCATAAACACTCCAACTATTACAAGCGCCGCTGATGTTGCTGCCGGTGGCACAATTGAAAATAGCGGGAAGAAGAATAGTGAAACTAGGAATAGTGCCCCTGCAGATAGTGATGTAAGGCCTGTTCTTCCTCCTTCTGCAACTCCCGATGCAGATTCAACAAATGTTGTTACTGTAGATGTTCCAAGTAATGCACCACATGTTGTTCCAATGGCATCTGCCATTAGTGCCCTTGACACTCCCGGTAGGTCTCCGTTTTCATCAAGCATATCTGCCTTTGCCGCAACCCCAGTAAGTGTTCCAACTGTGTCGAATATATCTACAAATAGGAATGTAAACACAACCATTAACATCTCCCATGTAAATATATTGTGCATTTCAAGTTTAAATGCAATTGGACTTAAGCTTGGTGGTAGTGAAAAGATACTTCCAGTTTCAGGAAGCTTTGTTACTCCAAGTATAAGGGCAAGCACCGTTGATGAAACAATACCGATTAATAGTGACCCCTTTACATTTCTTGTTGAAAGTATTCCCATAACTAAAAATGCAAAGAAGAATACTATGGCCTCTTTGGAATAGATATCTCCAAGGGCAAGTATAACTCCATCCCCTTGAACAATAAGGTTTGCTGAAGTAAGACCTACTAGGGCAATAAACATACCAATACCTACTGACACCGACTTCTTTAGTGAAAGTGGTATGGAACTGAAGATTGCTTCTCTAACTTTAAAAAATGATAGTAGTATAAATATTAATCCTTCTAAAAACACTGCTGTTAGAGCAAACTGCCAGCTCTTGCCCATCTTAAGTACAACGGAATAAGTAAAGAATGCATTTAGTCCCATGCCCGGCGCCAATACAAATGGCATGTTGGCATATAGCCCCATAAGTAAAATTGCAATTACTGACGCAATTATGGTAGCTGTGAAAACTGCACCTCTGTCCATTCCAGCCTCTGAAAGTATGGATGGATTTACAACAAGTATGTATGACACAGTCATAAATGTAGTAATACCTGCCATGATTTCAGTACGAACATCTGTCTTTTTTTCATTAAGCTTAAAAAACTTAGTTAATTTTTCAGACATTTTTCCCCTCCTTAATATTGATTACATAAGAAATTATACAAGATTTTTAAACTTCTTGCATTATTTTTTATTCTCTTTTGGAAATTATTATAAGCACGTCTTTTGGCTTTAAAACATTGTCACCATTTGGAATCAATATTTTATTTTTCCTTGAGACAAATGCAATAAGTTTCTCCTTCGGAATGGAAATATCGGAAATTAATCGGTTTACATATTCACTGTCCTTTTCCACAACCACCTCTTCTATTTTTATCTTCGACTTAGAGATATTTTTTAATGTGTCTATGGTTAAATCTTCCATGCTTTGGCTAGTCTCAATAAAGTTTTTAATTATATTTAGAACAACATCCTGTTCCGAAAAGGCCAAGTCAATATAGTTTTGTGAGATGTCCTCTAATATTTTTTTGCTGTAGATATTTGCATAGACTCTCTTAACCCCAATATTTTTTGCAATTTGTGAAAGGGTCATGTTGACTTCATCCATCTTTGAAAGTAGGACGAGATTTTCATAGTCTGTAATATCTTCCTTTTCCAGCACATTGATGTCAAAGCCTTCGTCATAAACTGCTTCGCAATTTGGAAAGTCACGTCTTAAAAGGTTTAATAATCTTTTATTTTTCTCTAAAACCTTCACTTGGTGGTCAAACCTTTCAAGCCTTTCCACAAGGAAGTAGGTCAAAAGCCCTCCACCGATTATAAAAAAGGTCTCTCCTGGTTCAATTCCATTTCTCCTACCGAAGAACTTAATGAAGTTGTCGTTACTCGAAATAAGATGAATAATATCCCCTTCAAGAATTACATCATCACCCCTAGGAATAATAACTTTTGACTCCCTGGATATACCTGCCACAAGCATTGGTTTTGGTAATACGTTTGATAGCTCCAAAAGACTATGGGACGCCATCTCGTCATCTTTCAAAACCTTCATCTCAACCATACGCAACTTACCGTGGTCTATTGTATCCACCCTTATAACTTCAGGGGAATAGATTTCACGAAGAATATACCTAGCTGTTTCAAGTTTTGGATTTATAATCAAATCTATGTTTAAGATTTCTCCCATAAACTCCACATGTTCCAGGTATCTGTCATTGTCGCAAATACAAATGGTCTTCTTTGCGCCAAGTTTTTTCGCCATAAGACAAAGTATCATGTTCATTTCCCCATTGGCAGTTGTACTTATAAACACATCTGTATCTTTAATATTGGACTCTTCAAGCACATTGGTGTCCGTTGCATCACCAAGGCTTATGTTAAATGTATCGTATTTTAAAACACGATTTAATCTATCTTTGTCATTTTCGATTATACCTACTTCATGACCCTTTTCTTCAAGAAAGCTCGCAAGGTAAACTCCAAGCTTTCCTGCACCGACAATTAATATTTTCATTTAATTCCCGCACCTTTTTTCGCTAATTTATCTGCCAGTTCATTATATTTTATTCCCCTATGGGCCTCTACCTTTATAAATTTTACATCTATATTCTTACTAAGCCTTTGAAACTCTCTGCTATATGACGCAGTTAGTTCGTTGTTGGTCTTCCAATTTCCAAGGGCCCATGCACTGATGCCCTCGTAATCGTAGTGGATGTGAATTTTTTTAAATCCCATGTCAATAGCCTTTTTTATGGCGTAAATAGTTCCATAAATTTCTCCAGTAACATTTCTATACTGTGCATACTCTGGCCTTTGCACAGTTCCAAAATGTTCCTTAACTCCACTCCTTAGTAAAATCACCACCCCATAGCCACATACACCAGTCTTAACATTGTATGAACCATCAACGTATGAAACCAATTCGTCCTCAGGCACATCGTGTTGTTCAACTTCTTTATTTAAAGGCTTTTCACCACTAATAAAGTTCTCTGCCTCTTCCCTGGTCTTAAACTTTTTATACACGGCGCCACTAAAGCCTTGAGTCTCATTTTTACATTCATCCCAAGTTCTATATACGCCTGGGTTTCTACCAACCTTTACGGCGTAAAAATTATTTCCTGCCATGGGCAAGCCTACTTGCTGCAGCAGCCGCCACCGCCGCCACAATGTCGTCCATAAAGGTATTTACTTCCGTCTTAGGATTTTTATTTTCGTCCAAGTCCCTTATGATTCCAATTTTTTCCTTGTCAAGGTAACCAAAGTTCGTTAGGCCAATAGATCCATATATATTTACAATTGACAGTGGGATTATTTCGTCAATTCCATAAAGTCCCTCATCATTTTTTATAATTGTAAGAAGGGGATCTTCCAGTAAATTCTTCTCCGCCATTTCATCTAGGGCAATGCCCGTTAATATGGCATGGCAAACTTCCCTCTTTGAAAGCACTGCCATAACATTTTCCCTACAAGCTTCCGGCGTTAGGTCTTCAAAGTAATCCTTTTGTAATTCATACACAATGTCTGCAATGTCCTGCACATGAACATCCCTGTCATGAAGCTTCTTATGTGTTGCCTCACGAAGCTCCTCCATGGTGTAATGCGTAATATTTCTAGTTTTATTTTTATTCATCTTTTTCACTCCAACAAGTTATAGTTCCCGGGCCAACTTCAAATTCACCAAAGCCTTCGTCGTCAATGGTTATTTCATTTAAGTTGTTCCCAGTATATTCCTTATAAATTTTTCCGGCTTCCTCTTCTCCAACAAACATCCTTAAGGTTGCCATGTCTCCAGTGGATATTAGTACTGCAAGTTTCTTATTGTGATTTTCGTCCCCTCGTCTTACAAACCCAATTAACTTGTCTGACTCATAGTACATATCTTGCTCTCCATATGCAAACTCACGTCTAATATACATAAGATTTTCAATCATATCCCTATGTCCTTGTGAATTTACAGGTTCTCCCATGCCCATGTAGTCGCCCCAAAACACAGTTGGGTAACCGTCCTTTTGTAGTAAAATTATTCCATAGGCAATCTTTTTAAACCAGTCTTCCACAAAGGACTCCAGCGCCTGTCCCGGCTGTGAGTCGTGGTTGTCTACAAATGTAACGGCAATAGTTGGATGTTCCTTAACCAAGGTGTTGTCAAAGATTTGCCTTATATCGTAATCTCCATTTTTTGATGCCTCGGACATATTGTAATGAAGTCCCACATCAAATAAATCTATATCGTACTTTGTGTCATATAGATACCCATTCACCGTGCCTGGGTCACTTAGCCAATACTCACCAAAAAGATAAAAACCTTCCTTTAAATCTTCCTTTGCCTTAATGTGATTACAAAAATCTAAAATAAACTTATCACCAATATGTTTTAAGGCGTCAAACCTCATTCCATCAAGGGCAAGTTCATCAATAATCCAATAGCCCCAATTGAAAAGTTCTTCCCTGACGTCTGGGTGATTGTGGTCGATGTCTGCAAACATTAGATAGTCGAAGTTGCCCTTTTCATTGGACACTCCCCAGTCCCATCCCTTACCATCACCAACAATTTTAAAAACTCCCTTAACATCATTTAAAGAGTCGTAGTCCACGCCGGAAAAGTGTTCAAAAAACCATGTGAACTCAGAATACTTTCCCTTTCGTCCAGGAAATGTAAACTTGGTCCATGCTTTAATGTCATGAACTTCGCCAATTTCTTTATTTCTATCGTTTTCGTCAACTTGTATCGCCTTAAATACTTCCTCTTCATCCGCCGCTGCCTTGTGATTTAAAATAATATCTCCATACACCGCAATGCCTTTTTCATGAAGAGTGTTTATTAAAGACTTTAATTCTTCCTTAGTGCCATACTTGGTCCTAACACTGCCCTTTTGGTCGAACTCACCAAGGTCATATAAATCGTAGATTCCATAGCCTACGTCATTTGTTCCAGTGGCCTTGCAAAATGGTGGAAGCCATATGGCACTAAAGCCCACTTCAGAAAGATGTTCCGCCATTTCTTTTAATTTATTATAATGGTTGCCATCATCCGGCAAGTACCATTCAAATCCTTGTAAAATAACTGCGTTTTCCATAATTACCTCCAACATAATTGTATAATATCCCTTAAAATATTAAAAGAATGATATAATAGGATGTATTAGGAGGTAGAAATGAAAGTTTGGATGGATTTTACATGCCCTTTTTGTTTAATCGGGCTCAAGAGAATGAAAGAAGCTTTAAAGGACAGTAAATTAGAAAGTTTTAAACTTTCAGCCTTTAGATTAAGCCCTGAATTGAAAGACAATGTTAACTACGTTGAAAATTTAAGTAAAAAATACAACGTCAGCATGGAAAAGGCACTTCAAATGACCATGGGACCAACAAATACATTAAAGAGTGAAGGCCTGGATGTAGATTTTTCAAAAATAGATGAATTAAACACCACAAAGGCACATATGCTTTTGAAAAATTTTGAAAATGACAAAAAATATCTAGACCTTGCATACGAAATATTTACAGCTTACTTTGTAGAAGCTAAAAATATAAATGATGAAAAGGTACTACAAGAAGTTTTAAATAAATTGAAATTAAACGGCGACGTGGAAAATATTTTAAATGACGATACACTTTTAGAAAAAGTTTTAAAAGATAGCGAAATTGCAAAATCAGAAGGAATAAATCTTATTCCAACAATAGTTCTTAGTTCGGGAGAAAAAATTGAAGGTTCACAAAGTACCAAAAACTATTTAGAAATAATGAATCGTGAGGCTAAGTAAGGTAAGGAAAAAATGGACGAATTAATATATGGAAGAAACGCCTGTTTGGAGGCTTTAAACACAGGAAAAGTTGAAGAGCTATACATCCAAAAAGGCAATTTAAAAGGCTCAATAGAAAAAGTCATCGGCAGAGCAAAAAACAAAAATGTAATAATAAAGACCGTAGATAAGAAGACTTTGGACAATATGGCAAATGGCCAAGTTCACCAAGGGGTTATCGCTTCAATATCTTCATTTGAATACTCATCAGTTGACGATATTTTAAACGAAGCGAAAAATAGAAATGAAGATCCTTTTATAGTCATACTAGACGAAATCGAAGACCCACATAATCTTGGTGCAATAATAAGAAGCTGCGAAACAGCAGGAGTGCATGGCGTTATTATTCCAAAGAGGAGATCCGCCAGCATCAACTCTACGGTTTATAAATCCTCAGCAGGAGCATGCAACTACTTAAAAGTTGCCAAAGTGACAAATATAAATAGAACCATTGATGAACTAAAAGAAAAAAATATATTTGTCTACGGCACAGATGGCGATGCGAAAAGTTATTACAATAAAATCAATTTAACAGGACCAATTGCAATAGTTATTGGAAACGAAGGCAAGGGAATTTCAATGCAGATAAAGAAAAACTGCGACGATTTAATCAAAATACCTATGCGTGGAAAAATAACTTCACTTAATGCATCAAATGCATGTGCAGTGGTTTGCTACGAAGTCCTAAGGCAAAGAGATGTCTAAAAAGAAAATCATCTTTGTGGATGGATACAATATTATAAACGCATGGCCAAAACTAATTGCTATAAAAGACAATATTAGCCTTGACGCTTCCAGAGAAGAGCTTATAAATATACTTTCAGAATATCAGTCCTTAGGGGAAGAAAAAGTATATCTCGTGTTCGACGCCTACCTTGCCACAGGAGAGAGAACAATCGGCGAAAGAATTTGTAAAAACATTACAGTATACTTTACAAAACAAAAAGAAACCGCCGACCAATACATAGAAAGAGTATTGGACCTTACAGGAAAAAGAGATGTTATTAGAGTTGCCACCGACGACAGTCTTATACAACAGACCATACTAAGTCGAGGTGGAACAAGACTTTCATCAAGAGAGCTGTTAGTAGAATACCATAATTTAAAAAAACAAATGAGCAGAATGAAAGTAAAAGAACCAGAGTACCATCAAAAGAACCTGGTAACAATAGATGAAAAAACGAAAAATATCCTAGACGAAATAGCAAAGAAATTAAAGAAGTGAGGGAATGCCCTCACTTTTTAATTGTGAAAGTTTAACTTTCAATTTTTAGTTTTAACTTTGGTTTGTAGGGTGAAATCCCTACAACTTTTTTATTACTAGGTTGATTTTTTGTTTAACCAAGAGGAAAGCTAAGAAACCTTTTCGTATGGTTTCTATAGCTTTCCCCTTGAAATCCCCTTTTTCTTACCTTCCAAACGATTCAGGACTGGCCGTCCTGAAAACCTGCTTAGTAAGAAGTAGAAAATCTTGTTGGATTTCCTTTTAGTGCCTTTCGGCACATAATGCATTTTGTACATCTTCTTCTTAGGAACGTTAGACCGCATACTGTCATCCTGAACGGAAAATTTGCGTAGCAAATTTGTAGCTGAAGGACCTCGAGATTTTCTTTTAGAAAATCTCGCTACTCCACGACACTAATCACCCCCCTACCACCATAGGAATGTAACTCTCCGTCGTCTCCATACAAAAACATAACAATTTGCCAGACACTGTCTAGCAAATTGAAAACAAAATTTTTATTTCTTAAAAATATTCCTTATAACGTATCGCTCAACATTTCTATAACAAAAAAAAACGAAGGACCCCTCCCTCGCTTAATTTCTTCACGAATTTTATATCATATCCATAATAAAATGCTTTTTTCTTAATAATATCGCCAAATACTGGAATGAATTATGTCCAAATACTGGAATGAATTATGTCCAAATACTGGAATGAAACATAGCCAAATACTGGAATGAAACATAGCCAAATACTGGAATAAATGATATAATATCCTTAAGAAAACCAGGAGGATACAATGAAAACTTACTTACCAAGAATAACAGATCAGTTACTTAAAGATAGACTAGAAGCAAAAGGCGCCGTATTAATCCAAGGACCTAAGTGGTGTGGAAAAACTACAACAGGAAAAATCCATGCAAAAAGTTTTATCGAAATAGACCAGCCCGAATTAACAAAACAATATCAAACTATGGCAGAAGTCTCTCCCAGACAATTATTAGAAGGGGAAACTCCAAGACTTATTGACGAATGGCAACTGGCACCAAACATATGGAATGCAGTGAGATATGAAGTGGATCAAAGGGATGAGTTTGGACAATTTATATTAACAGGATCAGCCGTTCCAGCACAATTGGATGAATCTATGCATACAGGAACAGGAAGAATTTCACGATTGAATATGCGAACCATGAGCCTATACGAATCAAAAGATTCAACTGGAAATGTGTCTTTATCCGACCTATTTGAAGATAAAGATATAAGAGCTACTAACAATACAACTCTAGAAGACATTGCTTTTTTAATATGTAGAGGTGGCTGGCCAACGTCAGTAGGCTTAGAAAAAAAACCTGCCCTATTCCAAGCCATAGATTATTATGATGCAGTTGTTTCAACTGATATAAGCAGAGTTGACTTCGTAGAAAGAGACAAAGAAAAAGCGAAAAGATTACTTAAGTCCTATGCTCGCCACGTTGGAACACAAGCTTCACTAGAAACAATAAGGCAAGATGTACTAGCCAACAACATTGATAGCTTAGATGAAAAAACTATGTACTCTTATCTAGATTCCCTGCAAAAAATATTCGTTATTGAAGACTCAAAAGCTTGGAATCCCAACCTAAGATCAAAAACCTCTATAAGAACAACCGATACAAGATATTTTCTTGACCAATCAATTGCAGCCGCTGCCCTTGGAGTTGGACCAAAAGATTTAATAAACGATTTAAACACAATGGGATTTTTGTTTGAAAATATGTGCATTAGAGATTTAAGAGTTTATGCAGACTATTTAGATGGAACAATCTATCACTACAGAGATAAAAACGGCTTAGAATGTGATGCTGTAATTCATCTAAGGAATGGATTATATGGTCTTATTGAAATTAAATTAGGAGGAGATAGTCTAATAGAAGAAGGAGCCACAAACCTTAAAAAATTAGCAGAAAAAATTGATACAAAAATAATGAAAAAACCTTCTTTTATGTTAGTTTTATGCGGAAAAGCTCCATTTGCCTACAAAAGACCTGATGGAGTTTATGTTGCACCAATAACATCATTAAAGCCATAATAAAAAAGAAGTGGGATGTTAGCGATTAGAATATAAGATTGTTTTTTGTCTTGGAATGAATAACATTACGAGGTGTAATATTTCTAGGTCGGAATAAAACCTATGAAATGCAACTATAAAAATACAAGAAAATCAACAAGATTTTCAACTACTTCCTTTGGGGTTTGGGGAACCCTGTTTTAGACGTGAGATGTGAGAAGTTGGAAGTTAGAGAAATTAAACGATATACATCATGTGCCGATAGGCACAGTGTAGAAAGCCTTAGCTTTCCTACAGCTTTCAATACGGGGTCTTGGAGCTGGCCCCAAGTCGTTGGGAGATAAAGGGGGTGCAAGGGGGAAATGGCCCGATAGAAAGCGGTTCCTTTTTCCCCCTTGGTGGAATAAAAAATGACATTGAACAGAAACAAAAATGGTGGTAGGGCAAAACCCTACAAAACATATTTCGAAATTTTGCCGAGATTTTCAATGAAAATCTCGAGATACTTCGACTCGCTACGCTCGCTCAGTATGACAAAGGGGGGACTTCACTTCGTAGGGCAAAACCTACATAACATATAAATAAACCTCGAGCTTTTTTATAAGCTCGTAAAAAAAGGATGTGTCAGATTAACCCTGACACACCCTCTTTTTTACTGTAAACCCTCAATGACTATGGCAAGTTCCTTTATGCTCTCCGATAGCGTTTCCAACTTCGACTCAATTCTGGTAATTAAAAACCACGAAAGAACTATTGGAAAACCTATATTGGATACATATTCTAATAACTCAGTCATATCTTCTCCTTTCCATAGTTAAAATCCGGCATTACGCCGGACTAACTAAAATATATTAAAATCTTGATAAGTTGTTTCAACAACCCTCGCTTGAACGGCCTGGTCAAGAACTCCTCTTTTGCCCTCAAGCACCTTGCTACTTGCAATCGCCACAACAGCAGCCTTTACCTTTTCATCAGTTAAACCTTCCTTTATATAGTCAAGTCTAACAATACCACTGTCATTATGATCATTTTTAAACTTCATAGAAAGATACTTTGCCATCTAATTCACCTCCTTTTTTCATTCACTCAAAACTACTCAATAGTTGATTCAACAACTTTAGTAGTTTCTACCTTAGTTCCATCAATCAGTTCATATAGACTTGATGCAACTAACTTTAAATTGTCGTCACTAGCTTCTTTAGAAATATTAGAGATAGTCTTTGACTTCATTCTAGTCTTGCCGTCTCTGTCCACTTCAAAGCCAAGTTTCATCTTTACGCTCTTTAGCATTGCTTTCACCTCCTAATTGTATATTCCAAAATTATAAATTTTTACCATTCAATAAATATTTTTTCATTTTTTCAAGTGCCATAGTCTTAGTATTAACCACAGTCCTATACTTAACACCATAGTTTTTAGCAATATCAGAAATGGATTCCTTCTTTATATAGAAGTCCAAAAGCACATTCCTCTGCCTATCAGTTAAAGTTTTAATACTTTCATAAAGAGCCCTATACTCTTCCCTCACTTCAAAATCCTCTTCAATATTTGAAGGATCCATTAAAGTGTCCATCAAAGTTAAATCATCCTCACCAATAGGCTCATCCAAAGACAAACTTTCCTTCACCTTATTCTTGCTAATATAAAAGAAATAAAGTCTCGACTTCAAATAGCCACCAAAAGAATCATTCCTTTTAACATCATAGTCCCTTAAAGCTTCACAAACCTCCAACACACCCTCATCATATAACTCCTCAAACTCATGGGGCTTGTTATAGTACCTGTTTATAGAAGAAACTATAAGAGGATGGTACTTCCTTACAATTGCATCAACATTTTCCATGTCCTTGTTTTCAATAATCTTTTCAATCTGCATATCAGTTTTCAAAACAAAACCTTTCTTGCAGCTGCGTTAAATTCCCGGGTGCTTACATAATAAAGCCAACAACAAAAATTAAAAAAACAGGAATAAAAGAAAAATAAAAGGAATATTGACTAAGAACATATGTTCTGCTATACTTTCCTTAAGGAGGTTTTATATGCTTTTTAAAGAAAATATAGTAGCAGTCGAACCAATATATGAAAAAGGATTTGGAGATGCCACAAAAATATACCTTGAAAATGGCGAGACTATAATCGACAAAAGAAAGATAAATACAGTGTTAAAAGAAATAGCAAAAACAGAACTAATAGATATGAAACAAGTACACGAACTAATAAAAAAATATTCTTCACTAAAAAAGTCCCTTCCACACGTCTTTGACAAAAACCACATTTACATTGGAATAAAGACAAGAAAACCGATTTGCAAAAATGATGGAACCCTTGCCTTTGTAAACTTGAATAAAATAAAAGAATGTAACGATGGAATATTGTACTTAAAAAATGGCGCAGAAATAAAAGTTTTAGACAATAAAACATTAGTAAGAAAGAAAATAAACGATGGAATACTTTGTGGGATACTAGTCGAGGACCGAAGGCGGTTTACGATGTAGGTTTCACCTACAACCGTTATAGGTTTGTTTTGTAGGGTTACGCCCTACCACCTTTATTATTTCCATTATCATCCTTCCTTTAACCAAGGAGACAGCTAAGAAACCTTTTCGTATGGTTTCTATCGCTTTCTCCTTGAAATCCTCTTTTTCTTACCTTCCAAACGATTCAGGACTGCCGTCCTGAAAACCTGCTTAGTAAGAAGTAGAAAATCTTGTTGGATTTTCAACTTTTTTTAATTATGTTTTGGAAATTTTCGTCCTACCTAGAAACGAAACCCCCTTCGCTATGTCATTCTGAGCGGAAATTTTTACGAAGTAAAAATTGAAGTCGAAGAATCTCGAACACTTTTTTTCAAAAAAGTGTTCGCTAATGTCTCATAATATGTTATGTACGGTTACGCACTATAACTTCACCTAACCCCATAACATATTACCCATGATATAATAAAACCACAAACCACCAGGAGCGACACATGAAAAACTACTACATTTACATAATGGCAAATAAAACAAACACAACCATTTACATTGGAGTCACTGGCAATCTAATCAAAAGAGTGTGGGAACACAAAAACAAATTAATCAAAGGTTTTACAACACGTTACAATGTAGAAAAGCTTGTTTACTACGAAGAAACAACAGACGTTAACTCTGCAATAGCAAGGGAAAAACAACTCAAAGGCTGGACAAGGAAAAAGAAAAATCAGTTAATTGAAAGTATGAATCCAAATTGGGATGACTTATATGATGATATTTTATAGGGGGTAAGCCTCGCTGCGCTCGGAGATGTTTCGACTCGCTGCGCTCGCTCAACATGACAGGGCAAGAGTAAAACGAGATCCTTCGAATCGCTGACGCTCCCTCAGGATGACATTTATAATAGTTTCTCCCCAGAACGAAGTCAATACACCCCCGTATTGTCATTCTGAGCGGAAAAATTTCGAAGAAATTTTGAAGTCGAAGAATTCTTGACCTAATAGAAGACGAAGTCTTCGTTGTAGGTCAAATGTCGATCTCGTTTCACTTTCTGAAAGAAAGTGTCAGAAGGCGACCTCGTCTTTCTCCCCTCGACATAAAACCAATACCATACCACCATAGGAATGTAACATCCCCGCTCTGTCATTCTGAGCGTAAATTTTTACGAAGTAAAAATTGAAGTCGAAGGATCTCAAAAAGCGTTAGCTTTTTGCTACATCTTCTACAACATCTCACCTCATACCTCTTTCAATCACTAATCACCCTCTACCAAGTACAAAGTCAATACACCCCCGCTCTGTCATTCTGAGCGGAAAAATTTCGAAGAAATTTTGTAGTCGAAGCATTCTTGACCTAACAGAAGACAAAGTCTTCGTCGTAGGTCAAATGTCGATCTCGTTTCACTTTCTGAAAGAAAGTGTCAGAAGGCGACCTCGAACACTTTTTCTAAAAAAGTGTTCGCTAAACCCCATAATATATTTTCTAGGTCTATACATTACATCTCTATCACCAGGTTTTAACATGAACTTTCTTAAGAAAGTTCATGAGATGTTTCGACTCGCTACGCTCGCTCAACATGACAGGGAGAGAGTAAAACGATATCTTTAGAGTCGCAGACGCTCCCTCAGGATAACAGGGGGTTTTTTGTTGCACACAAAAAAGAGAGCCTTTCGACTCTCTTAATCATTTAATATTAACTATTAAATTTCTTCAGCTTCTCTTTTCTTCATAGCAACTACTGCGCTAACCATTAGTGCAATACCAACTGCTGCGAAGATTATAGTACCGATACCACCAGTTTGTGGGATTTCAAGTTTTTTATTCTTGATTTCTGTGTGTGTACCATTTGTTGTATCATCAACAGCTTTGTTGTTTTCAATTTTTACTGCACCTGTTTTATAAGAATCTGGTGTAATTTCAAAACCTATTGGTTGGTCAAGTTTTGCATATCCCTTTGGAGCTTGAATTTCCACTAATTGATATTCATTCAATTTAGTATTTTTATCAAGTTCAACTTGATCTATATTTTGAGGTTTACCTTTTACTTCATAAGTAAATTGTAATTTACCAACTTCAAATACACCATTAGATGGTTCGAATACTGTTGCATCTTTTTCTTCTTTTACCCAAGAAATTGCACCTGTTGTGTCATCTTTCTTTAGATATTGTCCTTGTTCTTCTGTTCTCTTTGTATTTTTAACTACGAATTTTGCTCCATCAAGAACTGATCTATCAGCAGAGTCAGTCTTAACGAATTTTCTTTCTCCTGTGAATACTTTTGGTTCATCAGATTTCTTTTCTTTGTCTTCTCCGTTACCATTATTCCATTTTAAAGTATATTCGTTAGGGTTTCCTGTGTCTACTTTTGCTTTATCATTTAAAGTTGTGTCAAATTTAACAGAAATTTTTGGATTTGTAATTCCTTCGATATTAGCTGCTATCTTAGCAATACCAGCTTTAGTAAGTTTTACTCCAAATGTTCTTGTAGCAGTATTATAATTTTCTATTGTATAATCTGTATTAACATCTAGAGTTTTTTCTAAATCTTTAAATTCAGTTTTATCTCCACTACCATATTTAACTTCGATATTTCCTACATAGTCTAACATTTCTTTTAAAGTATCTGAAAATTCAAATTTTGTGTAGTCTTTTATGTTTGATGGAATAGTAGAGTTCATATACCATGTTACTGGATCACCAACATTGTGAGTGGCATGTTTATTTACAAGGTTTCCAACTGTCTTGTCTGGACCTGGTTCATTACCAGTAACGTTCTTTGGATATGTGTGAACATTCTTTAACCATACTGTACCCGGTTCATATGATTCATTATCAACTATAATCTTGCTTATATTTGTAAGTGGTAATGTGATACCAAAAGGTACTGCAATGTAAGATGAAATATTATCTGGTGCATCTGGATCAGTTGTGTCTTTTTCATATCCAGTTTCTATAAACCAGTAGTTTCCTTCTGGAAGATCAAGAACTTGTCCATTTACAGATAAAATACCTTTTTCTCCGTTTACTGTAGCTGTTTTTGCGTCAGTTCCAGTAACACCTGTAACGTGAGCAGTTACTTGAGCATCAGTTTTGAAGTTTCCAGGATTTTTAACCATTTCAGCAAATTTTGCATCGTTATCAATTTTGTAGTATTTAAATTTAACTCCATTAAGTGGCTTTGGTGTTTTACCAAGCTCAGCAAGTGCATCATTATCTAGTTTACTACCGTCATGCTTTTTACCTGTATTTGGAACAGTAAATGAGCTTGATTGTAACTTGTGTACATATAGTTTTGTGCTTGTAGGTTTAGTTTTAGAAATGTCTTCTTTTTTAAATTCCCCTATTGTTGCGTCGTTATTTGCCGGTTTGTCGTCGCCTTCAGCAAACACTGGTGCTGCCACTGCAAACACCATTACTAATGCTAATAGCATTGATAATAATTTTTTCGTTTTTTGCATTTTTTCTCTCCTTAATTTTGAGTTTAGTAAGTAATAAGATCATTACTTTCGGTCTTTGTGGGGAAGATGGTAAGAGCATCTTCCCTCCTTAAGGCCTTTGACTGTTTTCACAGTCCATAGAAATTAATTATTTTGCAATTGTCTCCCATAACAGTCCGTAGACTGTTACTTATCTTCCCTTTGGTCTTTCGACCCCTCGGTGATAGTCTTTTATTCTATCACCTTCTTTCTTTTATATCCTATATAGGCTGCAGTCATTAATCCTGCTCCTATTATAGCAAATATCAGTGCGCCTATTCCACCGGTTAGTGGGTATTCGGCTTTTCGGTTTTCAACCTCAATAGGTTTTGATAAGTCTACAGTTCCCTTAGTTGTAAATGAGTAAGAGTGATCCTCGTAGGCATCTCCTTTAGTACCTATATGGAAGCTTCTGTCTTCGTTAACCTTATCTCCTATAACTACCTTTGATCCAATATCTAATTGTGTATTTAAATACAATGTAGATGACATTCTAAATACAATAGCCTTATCTGACTCTATAGAATCTGTAGTTGTAGTATTATCACCTTTCAATAAATCGTATAGATTTATTTCTTGACTGCCCTTTTTACTATCGTAATTTTTGCCTAAGTCATAGGTTTTTAGAAGTTTTTCTGCACCGTTTTTGTTATCTATGGAATATACTTCAATTTTTAGGCCTTGCTTTGGACTAAATCTATTATCCCAGAATTCAGATCCTAGAGGTAATCCAGATAATGTTATCTTGGAATTATCTTTTGGATAAGATATATTTTGATGGTCTGAATTAAACTTCATAACAATACTTGTGGAATATGCATTTTGTAGAGTATCATTACTAAATCCGTAACCTTTTTTCTTTGAAACTTCCATTGAAGTCAAGTACTTTTCTTCTTGGATTTTACCATTTACTACTTCGAATTCTTTTACATAATCCCTTGGTGCAATATATCCCTTAGGTGCTTTTACCTCTTTTAATGCATAGTATCCTGAGTCGCAGACGTTAAATTCTACTAGACCGTCTTTTCCTGTGGTGAACTTATCTGTTGTTGCTTCTTTGTAACCATCTGGAACATTAGCTCCTTCTTTTATGACAATTCTTTCAGTTATACCATTGTCTGTTTTTTCGTAAATTTTTAGCTTGATATACTGTTTATCATCTTTATTGGCTTTATACCAAACTTCAAATTCTGCACCTTCTAAAACAGTCTTCTTTGTTTCGTCAACTTTCTTGAATTTAATTTTTTGTAACTTTTTATTGACTATGTTGATTGGAATAGTTCCTTCAACTTCTTGGAAGATATCTTCTGTTCCCTTTCCATCTGCTTTTGGTACGGTAACTTTATGATAAATCTTTCCTGATTCGTCAACTTTGAAGTAGGAAACTGCCTCATTCGGTTTGATATAACCTTCAGGAGCTGTAGTTTCTAATAACTTGTAGTAACCTTTTTCAAGCTTTTCGTAAGATACAATACCATCTTTATCAACAGGTTTTGCATTTCCAATAGGAGTCCACGAAGCATCTGGTTTTTCTGCTGTACCACCATTTTTGAAAAGCGAGAAGTAAGCGGCATCTTTTATGCTATTATTTTCTCCCATTACAGGTTTTATAACTTGACCTTCTTCATCCACCTTCTTAAATTGAATCTTATTTGATGGATTTACTGCACTTATAGTTAGTTCTGCTGATGCTGTATTTGTACTTTCAAATTCGAAAATCCAATCCGTTCTAGATACACCTGGGTACTTTTCTGTAATATATCTTCCATATCTATAACTATAGAAAGTATTGTAGTTGTATATGTCTGATATACCTCTATAAGATAATAGGTTTTTAGTATCCATAGTACCTGTGACTTTAATAATCATTGGACCATATACATCAAGCTTGCCAATTTCTTGTTCTTCTGTTGATTGATTAGCTTTTATAGTTGTTGGTGGCATACCTCCAACTCTTCTTAAGTTTGGACCATTTTCATTAACTGCGAAAGACTCTGGCATACTTCGAGCTATTGCTTCATTACTATTATCCCATAGTTTATAATAGGTGAATTGTAAGTCTTTTACATCTATACTTGGTGTGTATTTGAAGTATAAGTCTTTACCATTGTATTTTCTATCTCTATTTACATAGAAGTAGTGGACAAACTCACCTGTTTTTGGATTGTAGTGGTAAAGCTTAGATGCCATATTGATAGAGTTAGTGTTATCTGATCTTTCAATTGTATCCACAACATATTTTACATATATGTTTTTATAGTTGTCTTTGTTATTTTCAAGTCCAATTCCAACATTTTGATTGCCTGATTTTGTAACCTTGTCTAAGGTTATATGTGCAGTAATCTTATTTTCAAAGTTCAATAACTTATATTGTTCAGCATATTTTGTAAATGTGTAAGTTATTGTTCCTGCTTGCTTGTTATAGTCTGCCTTGGCTATTGTACCAACGCCATCGGCAAATAGGTCTAAGTTATTTGAGACATTTTCTCTGATACCGTCTAGGTCGATGTTATCAGATAGTTTTAGCACAAAGTAGTCTCCTGGTTTTATCTCAATATTTGAATCAAGGTTAAATTCGTTATCAAATTCTAAACTTTGTCCAATGTGAGGTCTGATTACTCTATTTTTTTCTGATGATGTTGCTTTTGCATCATCTGGGTCTGGCCTTAAAACTTTTAGTTCAGATTTACTTATGTTAATCTTACTTGTCAAGTCATTACCAGTTCTTGCTATGTCGCCAGCGTATGGATCTAGTGTTTTACCACCAACTGTGAAGTGCCATACTTGACCAGGGTTAATATAACCTTTTGGAGCTTCTACTTCTCTTAGTTCGTAGTTACCAATTGGTAGACCGTCTATTACAAGAACACCATCTTTATTTACAGTTCTTTTATATACTGCATCTTTTACAGGTTTTCCATCTGCATCTTTCTTTGCACTTATTCTGATAGCTTCGAATTCTGCACCAGGTAATAAGTCTGTTGCTTTTAATGCCTGACCACCGTCGTCAAACTTCTTGATAGTAACTTTACCTTTACCAGGTTTCTCGTTTAATATCTTACCCATGTTCTTAGCTGTTGCTGAAGTTACATAGTCGACTAATGATCCACCTGATGATCCAGCATTACCATATTCTGCTACATAGCCGCCTGGTTTATATTCAAGTGAGATATAACCTTGGGCTCCTGAAATAATTCTTCCCATTGGTTCTTTTGTTTCTGGATCCAAATAATTGGCTTCCTTTAGTGGAATTTCTTTTGGCTGTCCAGTTGTTTCATTTTTAACCTCACTTAGAATTATACAAGTGTCGATGTTGAATTTATTTTCATCCTTAACTAAGTCTTTGAAATCGTAGACTTTGTTTGTAGTATCGCCTTTGATTTTAGCCTTTGCTGTATTAAGAGCTATCTTTTCTTGGTTATATGGGTCTACTATTGTTAAGTCAACCAAGTCTACTTCTTTTTTAGTTCTAGGGTTGATAATCTTACCAGATCTTGTGTCAATTTGTTTAATTGTAAACTCTAGTAGCGGTCCTTCTATTGGCTTGTAGCCTTCTGGAGGAGTAACTTCTAGTAGTCTATAACGACCTGGTTCTAGTCGTCTGAAACCAAAGTAACCGTTGAAGGCTGACGCTACATATGAGTCATCAAGGTCATACCAGAATGAACCTTCCTTCTTTTGTAGTTTAAATACTGCACCTTCAAGTCTGTTAGCATTAAAGTCCTCTTGTTTGTTAGGATCTGTTTGTTGCTTAGCATGCTTTGAGAAGGTAATGTTGTAAGTTTCATCTTCGTTGGTTATTGTCATTCCTTCTTGAGGTACTGTCTTAATTACATTTGAAGAATACAAATCTTTGATGTTTGCCTTAGTATATGAAGTTTGAATTGGTGTAGTATTAGCAGTGTTTTTTGGGTTGGTTGGATCAGATGCTAGTACAATTTGTCCTGCTGGATAATATTGTCCATTAATTGTAGCACCTTTTCTTAACCACACAGCGTACTTTTTATTATCACTATTACCATAGAACCATTCTTTAGCTTTTGCTTCTCCGTAATAGTATGTGTAGTATGCATATAATGCTTCCATACCTTGTTGGTAAGCTGCATCCCTCTTTATTTGATTACCTTGTTCGTCAACGCCAATATCTTTATCATATTTCCATCCAAGACGTCCGTTTTTAAATGTTCTTTGCGCGAAAATCCTTTCTCCACCATAGAAATCTATCTTTAGTTCTATTTCTCCAGGATCTTTGATGTTGTCATCATAGAATCCTTCGATATCTATGAAGTAAACTCCATCTTTATCTAAGTTGATTTGGTCTTCGTCAAAGCCCCAGTCAAATGGTCTCCACCTTGCAGTGTTAACAACTGATACATTGGATTTTCTTAAGTCGTAATCCTTTAGGATTTCATTTATATTTGGATTTTCTCCTGGATTTGAAACTTTGTAAGTTGTTCTGTATGCAGTCTTTACACCACCACTTGTTGTCTTTGGAGGTTGTGAAGGTGTATCAATTTCCTCTCTCTTAGTAGTAGGAGTTATTTGAACGTTGACCTTGCCATCGTATCCTCTAGTATCAACATAAATTCTTTGGACGAATGTCTTGTTTACTGGGTCAATGTTTTTGATTATTGATTTGTACTTAATTGTTTCACCAGGTTTAGTTTCTCCTGCCTTTGCTCCATCGGATGATAGATATGAAGTAGATGAATGTTTTGGACCACTTTGTGTAATAACAAGTTTACCACCTTCTTCTTTTACTTCAAGCTTCCAAGGAGCTGCTGGCTTCTTGTAACCTGCTGGAGATTTTGTTTCTGTCAACAAGTATTTGCCAACTTGTAGCTTGACAGGTTTTCCATCTTGACCTACAAATGTTACGTTACCATCTTTATCAGATTCTGCTGTAACTTTTTTAAAAGTACCATCATCTTGAGTGTAGTCTTCATTTGTCTTTTTAAGCTCAAATTGCGCACCAATTAATGGTGAATCTGCTGTACTTTTCTTATAGATTTTAAGTTCGATACCCGTTTGTTCATTGGTAATTTGTGCAAATTTACCTTCTGGAATTTCCATTTCATTTTCTCCAGGAGTTATCGGTCCTACTGAAACAAAGTTTGCAGATACATTTACTGCAGAATTTGGCATTGTAAACTTGTTGTCTGTAACTGGTATAGTGTTACCATTTGCATCAGTAACGGTGTATGAGTCGAACTTATATCCATCGTTAGGTCTTGGAGTTAATGTAACTATTTCATTTGGTCTTGCAATTACCTTATTAGCTTCTACAAAACCATTATTCGATTTAAGAATATTTACTGCATTAGTTCCATTTAATATAAATTGAGTTTCTGCAGAAACAGTTACATCAGCATCTGGCATTATGAAATATCCAGTTGTTGGACCAGTTTTAGTAAATTGTAAATCTTTTAGCGTTGTTAAATTTCTAGCGTATATGTGACTTAGTACATATTTGTTGCTATTCATAGTTACGCTTACATCGACTCTTTCTCCTACTTCGACCGAATTAATAGAAGCACTCTTTGTTGGTTTAACAGTTATTGTTCTTAGTGGATCATAGTTAATGGATATTTCATGGGTTTTTGGTTGAGGTTGACTATCTGGTTCAAATTCTGCATTAATCCAAACGTCATAACTTGGCATTATAAATGTATTATTTGCGTCAACATTTACTGGGTTCTTACCGTATTGGTCTGTAACCTTAATAGATTTTAACTTATAGTTAGGGTTTGGAGTTGCAGTTATTTTAACAGGTTTTCCAGCTTCTGACTCGTCTTGTACAGTTATACTACCATTATTAATATTTGCAACCTTATTAATTTTATAAATTTTTGGTTGAGGCTTTGTAATATTTACATAGTAAGTTGTTGTTTTACCTTGGTACGTAATTGTTAGAGGCTTGTTGCTTGCAGGATTTGATGAGTCAAAGCCTGAAACCATTGCAGGACTTACATTAATTGTCTTTTTGCTTCCGTTAGACATTGTCGCTTCAATAGTTAGGTTGCTAGTGTCAAGAGGGTCTCCTACCATATAGTTTGTCTTATGGTTTGTACTATTAACCCTTATGCTTGTAAGAGTTACTGACGCTTCCTTCCATTGAGCTGTAAATGTGTAGTCGTTATCTATTGTCACATAAGTTCCTGGATTATATTTATATTCATATCCATTTTCATATATAGTCCAAGTTCTAAATATTTTTCCTGGTGGAGGTGTGAATGAACAATCTGGTATCTGATATTGTCCTTTATTAACAACTTGCTTGTCCATTGTCCCGCTACCACCATTTGGATCAAAGCTTATTATGGCTTTGTTTGGATCCTTTTCAAATATTGCATAGACTTCTGCCCTAAAGTTACCCATTGGGAAAGTCATTTGTCCATTACCTGCATAAATGGCTTGTGTATAGTCAGATCCCGGTCTGTTTATATAAAGTTGTTTTAGTCTATAACCTGGATCTGCTTTTACAGTTATAGTAACATCTTCATACTGTCTTGCTTTGTCCTTATCGCTTGTAACCTTACCATTTTTAATATCAGGATCTATTATTATAGGATAAGTTTGGACTGGCTTAAAGGTAGCAGTAACGTTGATATCTTGATTAGCCATTTTAACTGTAACTTTGCCTTTTTTACCAGCTTCTGTAGCATCTATTCCTGCAACATTCAAGCTTTCAAGTTCGTATCCTTGATTTGGCGTTACTGTTAATGTAACTATTTCATCATTTGCTGCTTCATATATATCAGCTGTAACTTTACCATTTTGAATATTAGGGTCAATGTTTACCTTATGCTTAACTTGAATGTTTTTATTAACTCCATCTTCGTTTGCATAGGAGTCCCCTGCCCATGATTTATTTGAGTTATCGTATGGACCTGATTTATTACGAAATTCATAATCTGCTCCTAAACCGATAGAACCATCATCTGCATAGGAAGACTCAACTTCAACCAATATTGCTTTGTTAGCTTGGAGTGTTGCCTTAATCCTCATTGGGCCAGTACCGTTTCTTTCTTGTCTAGGAGTTATTTTAATTTCTTTTTTACCAGTAATATTATCTATTGTTGAACTTTCATCAACTTCATAGAATTTTACATTCGATATTTCTTTGGTTCCTAGTTTTAAATACAGATCATTTCCTGGTTCTGGCTCTCTATGGATTTCAATTTTACCAGCAAAGCCTCTGCTTCCTGGTTTAAACAAGAATATCTGTCTGAATCTATCATCTTGTTTATTTATCTCAGTGATTTTTGTTTCCATGTTATTTGCAGTATGAGTTTTGTTAGTTCTACCTTCAGACTTACTTGGATCAACAGCTTCCCATACTCCAGCTCCAACTTGTTGTCCTACTAATTCATCGCCTATTTCTAGTCCACCCATTGCCATACTAAGTGTGTCAAGATGAGCTGATCTTAATGCTACTGCAAATCTGCTAGATTGTTTTAGATTTAATTGAGATACTGACACATTTGCGTTACGACTTGTTCCTGAAGATGTTTGATTTTGCTTTATAAATACTTTACCTTCATCTGTTATCCTAACTGTCCAGTCTACATTTGACTTTTCATAACCTGGCGCTGGATTATTTTCTTCTAATTTGTAGGTCCCTGGTTTAAGTTTGTCAAATGATATCAATCCTTCAGAACCTGTTGTCATGAATCTTTCTTCTTTACTAGGGTCTGGCCCTGTTAGTTTAAATTCTGCACCTTGAATTACAGTCTTTGGATCATTGTTTTTAATTTTCTTAAGTTTAAATCCAAAAGTCTTTGATTCGTTGGTAACGTCTAGTGAGCCATCAGCTATATAAGAACCTTGGATTCCAGTAGATTGTTCTATTACTGGTCCTGATTCTTTTATTATATTAACTCTTTCATAGTAGTCGGACTTCCAGTAGATTGTTCCATTTTCAGTCCAGTCCATACCAGTACCAATGCCACCAGATTCTGATTTATATGGTACTTTAATGTCCACAACTATTGGTTTGTCAGTTGCTGGGAAATCAAGACTTAATCTGTCCGGTTCTCCATACCTACCTTTTACTGCTTTTGCAGAGTCCATAACAGAATCCGTTATATTTTCTGCTCCGTATTCAGCAAGTCTGATGTCAGAGATTTCACCTGTGACAGCTTTGTTGAGTTTAAATACTTGGTAATCTGTTCCAGCTACTGCCTTTCCGTTGTACCAATCCATGTTTTGATATTCTATTTTCTCTCTGTGGATTGTTCCATTTGTCTTTCCTATACTTTTTGCTTCTGGGTTTAGTACATATCTTTGGATAACATAGCCGTTTTGTTTGTCTTTCTTTATGGCTACAATTCTTGTTCCCATCTTAAATGGTGTTGGGAAGTTTCCTGTCCAGTCGGTACGTCTATTGTCATAGAGGTTCCAACCGTCTAGGCTTCTTCCTGATACGTTTACCCAGTTAACTCCTTCTTTTTCTATAATAGAATTTAGGCTAGATGGGTTGTCAGATTTTTCTCTATAGTTGTAAACTTTCTTATTGCCATCAGCATCAATTACAAGAACCCATTTCTTGTCAAGCTTCTTGTATCCTGCTGGTGCTTCAGTTTCTTTTATAACATAAGTCTGATTTCTTTCTAAAGCAGGTTTAAATGTTACAATACCTTTTTCATCAGATGTTCCGCTTGAAACTTCTTTTGTCTCGTCTTTATCCATTATTACAAACTTAGCATCTTTAAGTGGTGTTCCGTCAGATTTTTTCTTGTAAACTTTGAATTCTTCTCCAACTGGCTTGTTGGTTACAGGAATTACAATAGTATCTTTACCTATCAGTTCTGTTCCTGTTCCACCAACTTCTCTTATAACCACATTTCCATTATCATAGACAACTACTTGCCATCTTCTATTTGATTTAACGAAGTCTTTTGGAGCTTCAACTTCTTGAAGAGCATATATTCCTGGTTCTAGGTTATTAAATTCTACTATACCATCTGAACCACTATATCTATTAATGGTTTTGCCCTCTGAATCTCTTAGTTCAAAAATAGCGCCTTGTAAATCTTTACCGTCAGCTTCATTTGTCTTTTTGATTTTAAATGAACCTGGTACATACTTTTTATTAATAAGCTTGATTTTTTGTGTGTAGAATTTAGGAATTTCTTTTCCCGTTTCTGAACCTAGAGCCCAGTTGTAGTTACCCTTTTGGTATGAACCTGTATGTCTACTACCATTTGATAGGTAGTATCCAGTCCATAGGTCTTTAAATCTCTGTTCATCTGTAACCTTAAAGGTTTGTACTATTACATAACCTTCTTTACCGTTAACTCTTGGAACGTTAATTTCTAGAGGGTGCTGTTCATGACCATGGTCCAATAGACCTTCATAAGATTTTAAATATTCAGGTCTATAGGTAACCCTAACGTCCCCATCAGACTCTGAAAATCCATTTTTAGAATTCACATTTGTCTTTGAATAAACTCTAATGTAGTTTGATGGATCTTGTTCTGGTCTTATACCATAGGATAATGGCATTAGACTTTTCTTAGTTCCTTCATCTCCATATACCTTATATACTTTTAAGTCGTTAAATTCAAAGGCAGGACGTCCTTCCGCTTTGTAATATTCTAAACCTGGTCTAGGTTTCTTCATTGACAACCAGTCAAGTCTGATAGTTCTTTGTCCACTAGACATATTTGTTGGATTGTAATAAGAAACAGCTTTCATGTAGATGTTTCCATCGTTTCCCTTATAAATGTCTGTTATATATTCACTTGTTAAAGGTCCGCCTCCTCCTTGGGAGTCATAAGAATAGTAGTCGGTCTTAACATTAAAATCTATGACTTTTTTGTTTGACGCGCTAGCTTGTGAATCGTCTGGGTCTACTGTTATTCTAAAATTATATCCAGTATCTTTATTAGTTTGAGTAGCAAAGTACTTGTCTGGAATTATACCTACTATTTGAATTGATGCGTTTACATTTTTTGCATCATTTTCAAAAACATAGGTTAGGAGATTAGTGTCATAGTTAAAGTATGGCTTTGCTATTAAATTTCCATCTCCATCTTTTAAATCTGGTATTTCATAGACATATCTCTTGAAGTCAAGGTTGCGGTCAAATTGAATCTTAAAGTTACCACCTTTAACAGCATTTGCAATATTATAAGTTCCGCTATATCTGTAGGACTCTATACCATAGGCTTCCCAAACGCCCCCTTGCCAACCTATACGACCATCGTCTGGTTGTGTTTGTTTTTCTTGAAGCGTTATACCTTGGTCAACGACAGTTACTTTCAATTCTCCTCTATTTTGTCCTACTTCAACGTCTTCAACGATATAGTCAATACCATTTATCGGTGTACCATCGCCATCTTTGAATCTAGCTTTGTAAGTTACCTTGCCATCTTCAGAAACATTTACATCAAATACAACATTTGATTTCTTATAGCCTTCTGGCGCTTTCTTTTCTTCTATAATATACTTTCCTGGAGCTTGCTCATGAAAAGATGCAAGGCCCTTTTTTTGTCCTTCTTTATCAGATTGTGACTGTACATCAATTATAGGATTACCTTTTGAGTCTTTAAGGGTAAATGTTGCACCACTTAGACCATCAATTCCATTTTCAGCAACTTTAGTAAGTTCTACTGGTGATTTTTTAAAAGCTTCGTTTGTAATGTTTAGTGTTACTTCATCACTTGTAGGATTAGTTCCTGAGGTATCTGATGATTTAGTTGATAAACCAATGGTTTCTTGAATTTTCGCTTCATTTGCAACACTTGTATTGTCTGTTAACCAGTCGTAAGATACTGTACTTGTGTTAGTTCCACCTGTTGCACTTACTTTTACTAAAAATCCCCAGTCATTTTTAAATCTTGTTGCTGGAAATTTTATTTGGTATCCAGTTTTTCCTGTGAATGAGTCTTTAACATTACCTTCACCTGTAATAGTTTCTGTCCCTTGACTTGAAACATTTATTACATTGTTTCCCGTAACTTTACTTGCGGTTTGATTTTGCATTTGGCTTCTAACGTCGTATCTCTTTGATGGTGATATGTCGATAACTTGCACATCATTAATTTGTCCGCCACCTGCTAGATTTAGATTTAGTCTAGTATTTTTATTTGTACTTCCATTAGATACGTTAGCTTCTGGTTTTAGGTAGATGTAAAATTCTACATTTCCATTTTGGTCAATGCTGCCATAGTGCATTGCATTCATATAGGATGGATAGGAGTAGTGTCTAGTAGTAACTGTTGGAACTTTACCACCTTGCATGGAAATATTATTTCCTGACACCGAAACTTTACCATCATATGACACAGTGATTAGTTTAACATCTTGATCTAATTTGTATCCTGCCGGAGCCTTGTTTTCTGTTAAACTATAGGTTCCTGGGCTAATGTTTTTAAAACTTGCTCGTCCGTTGGAATCTGTTTCTAGAGTTATAGTTTCCTTTGAGCTTTGTAAAGTAAATTTCGCTCCAGAAAGTTTCTTTTTAGGGTCCTTGCTATCTGTTTTTATAATTGTAAAGTCAGCGTCCTTTCCGTAAGTGGATTCTGCTGTCATTATGTTATAAATATGATATGACTTATCTTCTAAAGAAAAGTAGTTATACTTTTCCTTGTAAGTGTATTTTTTTCCATCAATAGTTGGTCCTTCAGGAAAAGTTTGAACTATATTTGGAGAAATTTTAGTTTCCGATCCATCATTCCCAATTTTCCAAGTTTTAACAGCTGGAAAGTTAAATATTCTATCAGTTTTACCAGTTTGGCCTTCACCAACTTCAATCGGACTTGATAAAGTATTTCCATTAGCATCTTTAACTTCTATGGTTTGATTAGGCATTTTTTTAGTGCTATCTATACCAGACCATGTTTGTTTTATTTTTATTGGTTGGTATTTATTGATATTTACACCTGAAAGTGAATATCCTGCTTCTGAATCTGTTATGTCTGTATTAAATTCATAAACTGCAATTCTACCTGGAAGTTGTTGACCTGACGGGTTGCTTTCTTTATCAGGAATTTCATTAATGCTTATGCTTCCATCAATACCAGGATTTTCAGTTTTAATAACCATTTTACCAGTGTCATAATCCAGACCATAGACTGCCATCTTAGAAGATGTTAAGGTTTGATCTCCTGTTAACTCTCTCTTAGCAATTGGTAGACCTTTGTTTTTATCCTCTGTAGACACTTGATCTGTTACCGTCCATCTAGCTGTGGTATCTGATGAAAATTCACCTAAGATTGTTGTTCTGTTGTTAATACCAGCACGTTTAGAAGTTGTATCTTCCATATAAGACTTGTTATCTGCTGCGTCATAGATTAATCTTACTGCACCTGTTTTCTTTATGTTATTAAGAGCAACAGATAGGTCTAGAGCATATTTTTCTTGAGGATTTGTTGTGTTTGTTTGAAATGTGTAAAGAACGTCTTTTGTAGAATATTGTAAGGTGTGATTTTTTGATGCTACTATACCAAACTTTCCTTCAATCACATTTCTTGACAAACCATCAGCTGATGATGTTAGTTCTTTACCATTTAATAATAGATCTTTAAGTTCTCCTAAGCCTGATCCCTTTACCAATGTTGCGTTTGAAGATAGGCCTAAGTCTTTTAAATCTTTTGTTGATGTAAATTTAACTGACCATTTTACTGCTACAAGTTTTCCGTCTTTTACTATTGGATAACCATGAGCATCCATATAAACTTTGTAATTGCTACCTGGTTCTACTATTTGTAAAACTTGGTGGCCGTCTGGCTCTGTAATTCCATTAACTACATCACCATTATTATTAACTATTACTTCTGGAAGTTTAACAGGTCTTACTACACCTAGTCCAGATATAGAGTTATTAATAGGGTGAGTTTCCTTTATTCCATCTAGTTCATTTATCTTGTCGACATTGTAGTCAACATCTATAGCTAAAGGAATTTGTAGGTTTTTAGCTATTTGATTTTTAACTGTATATTTAATTGTATTTTTGCCTTCAATATACTCTGGAGCTGCTAAAGTTGTTCCATCGTTTACTATATTTGGAAGAGTTGTTCCTTGCTTTACGGTAAGTCTTTGGTCTAGCTTAATTTCGAAGAATTGTCCCGGTTGAATTGCCCCAGTTATAGTTGAGGTATCAAGTCTAGTCCTTATTGTGAACTTCTTATTAGCTAAGTTTTGTGGACTCGCTCCAACAGGGTTGTTCATAAAGATTTGTGGTCTAAAGTTTTCATCGGCATCTTTTGCTATAAGGGCTTTTATGGCGTCGCCATTGTCGTCCATTAGCTTAAGTTGTTCTTCTCTTGAAAGTTCATATTTTTCTCCAAAACTATCTAGAAGGTTTTGAATTTCTACTAGTCCGTTCTTTTCGTCTTTTAGTGCAGCTTTTAATTCTTTGTCTGCTTTTTGTAGGTCTGTAAGTCCGAAAAGTTTTTTAATTCCTTCTACTAAACCCTTTTTCTCTTCTTTATTATTAGGGTCTTGTTGGGTTTCTTCTTTTGCTTCTTCAACTGCTTTTTCAAATTCTTGAACTTTTTCGTTTTCTTTTGTAGCAGCTTCTGTTTCTTCTTTATTTATTTTATTTTCTTGAGGAGAGTTTTCTTTTTCTGTTTCTATTACAGTTTCTGTTTCTTTGTTTTCTTTTGATTCTTCTGTAGCATCTTTCGCTTCTGTTTCTGTTACAGTTTCTGTTTCTTCTTCTACTATAGTCTTACCAAGTTCTTCTACTTCTGTTTTGTCTTGGTCTTTTTCTAGTGAAGTTATTTCTGTTAAAACCTTATTGCCGTCTTTAACTTGTTTTGATGCAAGTGTAAAGATGTATTTGTATCCTGGGTCTAGTTCCTCTAGATTTAGTGAAGTCACTTTGTTTTTGTCTTTGTGCGCTTCTTCTAGAACTTCTTCAAAAACTTTTTCCACTGTGATAGCGTCTTCGTCTTCTTCTCCAGAATATACTTTTTCTACTTTCTTAATGTCTAAGTCTTTTAATTCTTCTTCGCCTTTGAAGTTTAGTAGAAGTTTTTCAAGGTCTTTTAAACTGTTTACAAAGATTTCTTTTGTTAGTTCTTCTGCGTCTCTTTTAAGTGTAAGGTTTTCATTCTTTGTGCTTTCGTATTTATTTTCTAAGTCGTTTATAACTAGTGGTACTGAAAGCTCATCATGGTCCTTGTAGTTTATTTTAAGTAGTGCTTCTACGGGTTCTAGTTCTTGGAGTTTTTCTTCTTTGTATAACTCGTAGTTTTCTCTATACTCTTTTATGATTTTGTTTAGTTCGTCTATATTGGAGAATTTTTCTAAATCTTCTCCTTTTATAATAGAAACTTTTCCTTTTTCATCTTTTTCTACAAATGTGTAGTTTTTGATGTCAAAGTCGTCTTTTGAACTAATCACAAAAGGTCCTCTTAGAAATGCAAAGCTATCGTCTTCAAGTCTGTTGACGTAGTTAAGCTCTAGGGGACTGAGTTTCTTTTTTATTGCAGGGGAAATTATGGTTTCCGAAGAGCGGTCTTCTTTCGTTTCCTCTGTCTTTGTCTCTGTTGGCAAGTCGTTGGTGTTTTGAATTGCCAGTACCGGTTGTACAAATACTTGTAGAACAAGTATCAAACTTAGTAGGCCCGATGATATTCGCCTAAATGTTTTACTGTTCATGTCTCCTCCTGAAATGTTTTCTATTTTAATAGGACTTGTTTTATCTTATTAAAGCTGTAAGATATGTCTTGCATTAAAAATTCTTTTTAGCTGCAATGAATTAAATAAATTTAGGTAAAAAAAATTACAAGAATTGCTAGATGAATTCTTTTTTTAATCCGCTTTTTTTGATTTTAAATTTTTGTTGAATAATATAGAAGTAAAATTTTAAGATTAAAAATTATGTATGTGTTAATTGGAAATCTTAAAACTTATCTAAGTCACTCCAATTATTATTCATATTTTATTTATAATTCTAGTATAAACTACTGAGTGAAAAAATCAAGTTTTTGCATGGATATTTAACAATTTCTTGTTGTTTTGTGACTTTTTTGTAATATTTTTATTTTATATGTTATTTTTTTAATTTTATGATTTTTGTTTTAATATTGCTTGTTATTTTTTTCAATTTTACCTCTGCACTTCTTTATCTAACTAAACATTTGTGTCTAGAAGTTTGTCTTAGTTTAAATATTGATATGATTCACATTTTGCACGAGTTTCATTTTTTAGTTTTATTGTAATTTTTCTTTAGAAATATTGTCTTTTTTTGTTTTAAGCAAAAAAATTTTAAGGTTAAATTCAAATTTTGAAGATTTTTTAATAGAGATTTGAGTGATGTTGATTATGGTTATCAAGAGAATTTTTATACTTTATTTTTGATTTTATTGCATCCCCGGGGTAAAGTCGATTGAAGGAAGGGCGAAAAGTGGAACGAGATTGACATTTGACTGATGAGAGGTAAGGAATTGGAAATACAATCTCATGACGAGAATTAACGGGAGTTTCTAAAAGAAACTCCCGAGATGTTTCGACTCGCCTTGCTCGCTCAACATGACAGTACGAGGTATTGCATTCCTAGGATGGTATGGGGTTATTTCATGTCGAGGGAAGAAAAACGAGATTCTTCGACTTCAATTTTTGCTTTGCAAAAATTTACGCTCAGAATGACATGGCGAGGGTGTAATTACTTCGTAATGGAGAGAAAAGCGTCATAATTGTCATCCTGAGGGAGCGTGAGCGATTCGAAGGATCTCAAAAAAGCATGGCTTTTTTGCTTCATCCTACCCCTATAAAATATCATCATATAAATCATTCCAATTAGGATTTATACTTTCAATCAATTTATTTTTCTTTGCTCTATTCCAGCCTTTTAGTTGTTTTTCCCTTGCGATTGCAGAATTAACGTCTGTTGTTTCTTCATAATAAACAAGCTTATTTACCTTGTAACGTTTTGTAAAACCTTCGACTAGTTTGTTTTTGTGTTCCCATACTCTTTTGATTAGGTTACCGGTTACTCCAATGTAAATGGTTGTGTTTGTTTTGTTTGCCATTATGTAGATATAGTAGTTTTTCATGTGTTGCTCCTGGTGGTGGTTTGTGGTTTTATTATACCATGGCAATATGTTATGAGACTTTTGCGAGATTTTCAAAGAAAATCTCGAGATCTTTCGACTTCAAAATTTCTTACAGAAATTTTTTCGCTCAAGATGACAGAGCGGAGGGTCGACACACTTCGTAGGGTTTAACCCTGCAAAACAATCCAGGCTACTTTGACGGACAGTTTCTTTAGAAACTGTCCGAGATTCTTCGACTACAAAATTCTTTTCAAGAATTTTTCCGCTCAGAATGACATGGCCGAGGAAGACATTTCTAGGGAGAAGGTATCCATAATACATTATGTGCCGAAGGCACAAACAGGAAAACCTTAGCTTTCCTACCACTTTACACAAGGAGTCTTGGGGATATCCCCAAGTCGTTGGGAGGTAAAGGGGGTTTCCAAGGGGGATAGGAACCGTACGAAACGGTGCCTTTTCCCCCTTGTTGGAATAAAAAGAATGACCATACTAGAAATAAATAGGTGGTAGGGTGAAAACCCTACAAAATACCCAGGAAAGGTTAAAGGAGAACCTTCCGGTTCTCCTTATAATTTCATGCTTAGTCCTACTTTTCCTGTTTCTCTATCTATATTTATTATTTTTACTTCCACTATGTCTGAAACCTCTACCACGTCTGATGGATGTTTTATAAAGCTATGGGACATTTGTGAAATATGCACAAGTCCATCATTTTTTATTCCAATGTCTACGAAGCAACCGAAGTCTACCACGTTTCTCACTGTGCCTTTTAGTATCATCCCCTCTTCTAGGTCGTCTATTGAAAGCACGTCGGAGCGAAGGATTGGTTTTGGCATTTCGTCTCTTGGGTCTCTTCCTGGTTTTTTAAGTTCTTTTAGTATGTCTGCCAGTGTTGGAATTCCTATTCCCAGTTCTTTTGAAACTTTTGACACTTGCACTTTGTTAAGGTCTCTTTCTAAAAGTTTTTCTGCAATTTCGTAGCTCTCTGGATGAACCGCCGTATTGTCTAGAATATTTTCTGACTCCGGTATTCTTAAGAATCCGGCACATTGTGTAAATGCTTTTGGTCCAAGGCCTTTTACTTTATTTAGTTCTTTTCTATTTTTAAATGGACCATTTTCTTCTTTGTATTCCACAATATTTTTTGCAACTGATTTGGAAATTCCTGAAACGTAGTTTAGTAGTGAAGGTGATGCAGTGTTCACATTTACTCCAACGGAGTTTACGCAGTCTTCTACTACATTTGAAAGGGTTTCTTTCAATTCTTTTTGGTTTACGTCGTGTTGGTATTGTCCAACTCCAAGATGTTCCGGTTCTATCTTTACCAGTTCTGCCAGTGGATCTTGAATTCTTCTTGCGATTGAAATGGCTCCTCTTATGGTTACGTCAAGGTCTGGAAACTCCTCTTGTCCAAGTTTTGATGCTGAATAGATGGAAGCGCCTGCTTCGTTTACGATGGTGTAGAATAAATCTTTTCTATTTAGTTCTTCTATTAGGCTTGATGCAAGGTTTTCTGTTTCCCTTGACGCCGTTCCATTTCCTATGGCTATAAGGTTTACTCCATGTTTTTCAATTAGCTCTTTTAGAACTTTCTTTGATCCTGCAATGTCTTCTCTCGGCTTTGTTGGGTAGATTGTGGTGTAGTCCAACACTTTGCCGTGGCTTGAAATTACTGCAACCTTACATCCCGTTCTATAGCCTGGGTCAAGTCCTATTACAACTGATTCTTTAATTGGTGGTTGCATTAGGTATGGCTTTAAGTTTTTCCCGAATACTTTTATAGACTCCTTGTCCGCCTTTTCTTTTAATTCGTTTTTTACTTCTGTTTCGATTGATGGAAGTAATAATCTTTTGTATCCGTCAGTCACTGCTTCTTCAATGTATTTATAATAGTCTTTGTCACTAAGGTAGGAGTAAGACTGTAAAATCTTTTGGATATTGTACTCGTCGTTTAGGTCAAACTTTAACTTTAATACTCCCTCTTTTTCTCCTCTAAACAGCGCAAGGATTCTGTGGGGTTTTAGATGTTTAAGTCTTTCTAAAAAGTTATAGTACATCTCATATGTCTTGTTTTCGTCTTCGCCATTTTGTGTGGACTCTATTCCTCCACTTTCTTTGGCAGAATGTCTTAGTATATCTCTAAACTCTATGGACTCTGAAACCATTTCTGCAATTATGTCCATGGCTCCCTTTATTGCATCTTCTTCTGTTAGAACTTCTTTTTCTTCATCTATAAGTTCTTTTGCCATAGCGTTAAAGTCGTCGTCTGTTGAGTTTTCCTCTAGCATTAAGTTTGCAAGAGGTTCAAGGCCACGTTCACGGGCCTGTGTTGCTCTTGTTCTCTTCTTTTGTTTATATGGAAGGTATAGGTCTTCAACTTCCTTAAGTAATTCTGCAGCTTCAATCTTTTCTTTTAATTCTTTTGTAAGCTTGCCCTGTTCGTCAATAAGTCTGATTACATCTTCTTTTCTCTCTTCCAATGACCTTTGGTACTTCAAAAGCTCTTCCAGTTGACGAAGCTGTTCGTCTGTTAAGTTTCCCGTAACTTCTTTTCTATAACGGGATATAAATGGAATTGTATTTCCCTCGTCAATTAATTTTACTGTATCATTAACCTGCTTTTCCGTAATGTTTAATTCTTTTGCTATTTTTAAATCTATATTCAAAATCCACCTCATAAAAAAGAGCACCCTCGTGCTCTATTTATCTATTGCTTTCATCTTTAGATATTCGTCAATAAAATCGTCCAGTTCTCCGTCCATAACTGCCTGTATATTTCCGGTTTCATAGTTGGTTCTATGGTCTTTTACAAGGCAATATGGATTGAATACATATGACCTTATTTGTGAACCCCATGCTATTTTATTGTACTTTCCTTGAATATCTTCAATTTTTTCTCTGTTTTCTTCTTCCTTTATTGCAATAAGCCTTGCTTTAAGCATATTCATTGCAGTTTCCCTATTGGTAATTTGACTTCTCTCCGACTGACACTGCACCGTAACCCCAGTTGGTATGTGGGTTATTCTAACGGCGGAGTCGGTGGTGTTAACATGTTGTCCACCCGCACCACTTGCTCTATAGGTGTCGATACGAAGGTCGTTCATGTCGATTTCAAAATCGTTACGATTGTCGATGTCGGGATATACGTCCACCGATGCAAAGGAAGTATGTCTCTTTTTATTTGAGTCAAATGGAGAAATTCTAACAAGTCTATGAACGCCTTTTTCAGACTTAAGATAGCCATAGGCATACATTCCCTTCACCATCATGGTTACGGATTTTATGCCGCCTTCGGTGTCACGATTGTAGTCGAGAACCGTGTAGCTATAGCCCTTGTCACTAAGCCATCTGGTGTACATTCTTAGGAGCATCTCAGTCCAATCCTGGGCCTCGGTGCCTCCTGCTCCAGAGTTTATGGCAAATATGGCGTTGTTTTTGTCATATTCGCCACTTAACATGGTCTTTAGCTTTGCCTTGTTCAGTTTCTTTCGAAGCCTTTGTATCCTCTGATTTATTTCATCGTCATACTCCGGCGACTCTTCTTCTCGAACAAGTTCTATTAGGGTCTTTAGGTCTTCAAGTTCTTCTCTTAAATTGTCATATTCTCCAACATTGTCCTTTAGGGACTTTATCTTGGAGAAGACATCTTGGGCAGTGTCACTGTCGTCCCAAAAGCCCTCCTCCAAGGTTTTACTTTCTAAATCTTTTAATTCACTTCTTAGTTTTGGTAAGTCAAAGAGAGTCTCCGACTTCTTCTAGGTCGTTGGATAGGTCCTTAATCTCTTCATTTACTACATATGTGTCCATCTATGCATCCCTACCGCAACATTTTTTATATTTCTTTCCGCTGCCACATGGACATGGGTCGTTTCTTCCAATCTTCTTGCCCTTAACAATTGTTACTTGGTCTTCGGAAGTTTTGGTTTCCTTGGCAACTTGTTTTCTTTCTATCTCTTCAACTGGTCTAACATTAAACAGTCCCTTTAATGTGTCCTCTTTAATAGAGTGGTTCATTTCTTCGAACATATCGAAACCTTCTTCGTTATACGCTCTTACAGGGTCTTGTTGACCATAGGATCTAAGTCCAATACCTTGACGAAGTTGATCCATGGCGTCAATGTGGTCCATCCACTTTCTATCAACTACCATTAGAAGGATAACACGTTCTATCTCTCTAAATCTTTCAGCGCCCATTTCCGCTTCTTTGTCGTTGTAGGCCTGTTCAGCTCTTTCAGTTAGATAGTTTTTAAGGTCCGTTCTCTTCCATCCACTCATGTTGGAAAAGTCTAGGTATCCTTCGGGCATAAATGCAGATTTTAGATATAGCATAAGGCCTTCCATATCCCAGTCTTCTGGATGGTCTCCACCTTGAGTAAAGTTATCTACAGTAAGGGAGATTATTTCATGTAACATTTCAAGAATGTACTCTTTCATGTTTTCGCCTTGAAGAACTCTCTCTCTTTCTCCATAGATTATCTTTCTTTGAACATTCATAACGTCGTCATATTGAAGAACGTGCTTACGAATACCAAAGTTGTTAACTTCTACTTTCTTTTGTGCCCTTTCAATGGCCTTTGTTACTGGCTTGAACTCTAGTGGTTCGTCTTCAGGGAAGTCGCCTCTTTCAGCAAACTTTTGGATGGTTTCTCCACCGAAAAGTCTCATTAGATTGTCTTCTAGTGACACGAAGAACCTTGAACTACCAGGGTCTCCCTGTCTTCCAGCACGACCTCTAAGCTGATTGTCAACACGTCTTGACTCGTGTCTTTCAGTACCTAAGATATATAGTCCACCGGCTTCAAGTACCTTCTTTGCGTCTTCGTCAGTTTGTTTTTTATACTTTTCGTAAAGATTATGATAAACATTTTTTGCCGCTTTGATTTCCTCGTCATCTGTTTCCACAAATGAGTCTAAGGCTTCAAGCACATAGTCTGCATAACCTTGTTTTTTCATATCGTGTTTAGCCATAAAGTCTGGGTTACCACCAAGAATAATATCCGTACCACGGCCTGCCATGTTTGTGGCGATGGTAACTTTGCCAAATGTACCAGCTTGTGCTACGATTTCTGCCTCTCTCTCGTGTTGCTTAGCATTAAGAACATCATGAGGGATGCCTTCTTTTTTAAGAAGTCTTGAGATTATTTCAGAAACTTCGATGGATGCAGTACCTACAAGTATAGGCTGTCCAGTTTCGTGAACCCTCTTAACCTCTTCAACTATGGCTCTGTATTTTGCTTCTGTGTTTATATATACTCTGTCGTGGTTGTCCTCTCTTATAACTGGTTTGTTTGTAGGAATTTCCACAACGTCCATATTGTAAATTTCAGAAAACTCGTCTTCTTCAGTCTTTGCAGTACCGGTCATACCTGAAAGCTTGTTGTACATTCTAAAGTAGTTTTGGAATGTAATTGTAGCAAGGGTTTTAGATTCGGATTGAACTGCAACTCCTTCCTTTGCTTCAATGGCTTGGTGTAGACCGTCTGAGTATCTTCTACCTTCCATAATACGGCCTGTGAACTCATCTACAATTAAAACTTCGCCATCTTTAAGCACATAGTCAATGTCTTTTTTCATTGTGTGATGTGCTTTTAGAGCTTGGTTTATGTGGTGAGCTGTTTCCATGTTTGAAACATCAGATAGGTTTTCAAGTCCAAAGTACTGTTCTGCCTTTGCAGTACCCTTTTCAGTAAGGGATGCAGTTTTCTTCTTTTCGTCTACTACAAAGTCAACTTTTTCTTCCTTTATTTCTTTGTCGAAGATGTCTTGTTTTTCTTCGTTAGGGTCAATTATTCTTCCAGTAAGGGTTCTAACAAACCTGTCCGCTCTAACATACATATCGGTAGATTCGTCTCCCATACCAGAAATTATAAGTGGAGTTCTAGCCTCGTCTATAAGAATGGAGTCAACCTCGTCCACTATGGCATAGTTTAAGTCCCTTTGTACTTGCTCTTCTTTATATATAACCATGTTGTCCCTTAGGTAGTCGAAACCAAATTGGTTGTTAGTACCGTAAGTTATATCACAGTTATAATTTTTCTTTCTTTCATCGTTGTCAAGGCCATGAACGATACATCCAACTGTTAGTCCTAGGAATTCATGAACCTTACCCATCCACTCCATATCACGCTTAGCAAGATAGTCGTTTACGGTTACAACGTGAACGCCATCTCCAGGAAGTGCGTTTAAGTAAGCTGGTAGTGTTGCCACAAGTGTTTTACCTTCACCTGTTTTCATTTCCGCAATTCTACCTTGGTGTAGTATTACACCACCAATTAGCTGTACCCTATATTGTTTCATTCCTAAAACTCTAAAGGAGGCTTCCCTTACAACTGCGAAAGCTTCAACTAAAAGGTCGTCCAGTGTAGCACCTTTTTTTAATCTATCTTTAAATTCAACTGTTTTGTTTTTTAACTCTTCGTCACTGAGTTTTTGCATTTCTTCATCAAGGGCTTCAATTTTATCAATAATAGGTTCAATTTTTTTAACCTCTTTTTTAGAGCCCATTGAGAATAAGTTTTTTAAAATTTCCATATTCCACCTCGTTATCCACGGTTAATTTTAACACATTCTCTGTCCATTATTCAAATTAAACTTTGAAATTTACACATTTAATCAAAAAAGACCCCACAATGTGAAATCTTTTAAATTTATTATAATCTAATGCGAAAAACAAAATTAAAATTCGTCTATAATTTCACTACCCTCTATTATATAATGAAAGTCAACAATTTCATAGCTAAATAGCTGAAAATTTCAATAATAGATGTTTTTCTTTCCTTATTTATATTATAATGATAGATGGAGGTGGCAAGATGAAATATTTAGAATCACATTCTAACGACCCACAATATAATTTGAGTTTTGAAGAATATATCTTTAAAAATTTGCCGTTGGAGGAAGAAGAGTATGTATACCTTTGGATTAACGATCCATCTATAATCATAGGAAGAAACCAAAACGCCTATGCAGAAATAAACGAAGACTATGTAATTGAACACAACCTAAAGGTGTGCAGAAGAATCACTGGAGGGGGTGCTGTTTACCACGACTTAGGAAACCTAAACTTCTCCTTCGTAACAAAGACCAAGGGCCACGATAGAATCGACTTTAAACAATACTATATCCCTATCGTAAATGCACTTAAGGCAATTGGAATTGACGCTGAACTTTCTGGTAGAAACGACATAACCATCGACGGAAAAAAATGTATCGGTTCAAGCCAGTCAGTTTATAACCACAGAGTTCTTTCAAATGGCTGTATCCTTTTCAATGTTCAATTAGAAGAACTGGCAAAGGCACTTAATGTAAGAAAAGAGAAACTTGCATCAAAGGGAGTAAAGTCAGTAAGAGCAAGGGTTACAAATATTGCTCCATACCTTGAAGACAAAAACCTTTCAACAGAGGACTTTAAAGCAATACTACTAAGGGAAATCTTTAAACAATTTGACGAAGAACCAGAAGAGTATGTGTTATCAGAAGAAGAACTTCAGGGAGTTAAGGAAATTTACGACTCAAGATTTTCTATGGATGCATGGAACTATGGTAAAAAACCTGTGGGAGAAGTAATACAATATAGAAAATTCCCAGCGGGCTTTGTAGAACTTGCCTATGACCTGGACAATGGAAAGATTAGAAATCTTTATATAAACGGAGACTTCTTCGGAAAAGAAGACGTGGAAGAAATAAGAGAAAAACTTGAAGGCATAGACTACAAGAAGTCAAAAGTAATTGAAATATTGGAAAGCTTCAAATTAGAAGACTACTTTGGAAATATTACAGCTGGGGAACTTGCGGATGTGTTTTTTCAAGATTGTTAGTTAAGAGAGGAAGAGTTCTTCCTCTTTTTTTGTGGGAAAAAGTTTTAAAAAACTTTTTATGAAAATTTTATTTTTATTTTGTAGGACATTGCCCTACCACTCTAGTATTTCTAATTTATTTTTTCTTTTAATCTACCAAGGAGGAAAAGGCACTGTTTCGTACGTTCCTTTCCCCCTTGAGAACCCCCTTTACCTCCCAACGACTTGGGGATATCCCCAAGACCCCTTTTAAAAAGTTGTTGGAAAGCTAAGGCTTTCCTGTTTGTGCCTATCGGCACCATAATTGGAAATAATACAAAATATCATCTTAAGAGACTTTTGCATTTGCTTTTCAACGAAAAGCAAATGAGATTCTTCGACTCCAAAATTTTTTTCAAAAATTTTTCCGCTCAGAATGACACAAATAGTGCTAATATTCCTAGTAAAGATAAAAATCTATGAAACAAAACTATAAAATCGAAGGGCTTTTGTACCGTAAGAATGACAGGATGAATGGGTCATATGGTTCAACAAA
>NZ_JBBKBD010000012.1:0-53666 GCF_037890055.1 Lagierella sp. ICN-221743
TGGGCGAAGATAGCGGAAGGGATACACCTGTTCCCATCTCGAACACAGAAGTTAAGTCTTCTAGCGCCGATGGTACTATGGGGGAGAGCCCATGGGAGAGTAGGTATTCGCCCGTCAGACTCTACATTGTAGAGTCTTTTTTTATATACTATAGTAAAGTAAAATACCTCAAAATTAAGTGATACATAATAAATTTTCCTAAATTTTAGTTTTAGAGTATAATATAGATGATAAGGTGGGGATTTTATGAACAATGATAAAGATAATAAAGATTTAAACATAGAAAATACTGACAAGATAGATTACGCAGAAATAAATAGAAGGTTTCGTGAAGAACAATATTTTTTAAATGGACAAGATCCATATAATGAAAGAGATGAGTTTGAAAGGTCAAATTCATATCAAGAAAATAGAAATGATAGATATGTAAATAATAGACCTCAAAAGCAAAAGAAGAAATCAAACTATACTCCATTTTTAGTTTTTCTAACATCTCTTTTAGTTATAGCTACGGTTATTCTTGCAGCATGGACACTTGCTAATAATAGAAGAATAAATAAAAAACTTGATAACCTAGATAGGATTGGTCAAACTGAAACAATAGCTGAAGAAAGTGAAAACTCTACCACTAAGCAAACTTCTCCATCAGAAGAAACTGAAAATTCAGAAGCTACGGAAGAGACAGAAGAAAAGGAAACTGAAGAAGAGGAGACTATAAGTGGTACGCTTACTCAAGATTTAAACTTTAGATCAGGTCCAGGATATGACTATGATGTTATAGGAACAGTTCCAGCTGGTGCAGAAGTGTCTGGCCATATTGAAAAGGGATGGCTAAAAATTGAATATAATGGAAAAACGGGATATATTGGACCGAAGTATGTAAAATAGTAATTTGAAGTCACTGGAAACAGTGGCTTTTTTATTTAATATTTATTTTTATTCCATGGTATAATAAAAAAATAGAACATGATTTATTCTATTCATATAGATGATTAAATAGATTTGCTGAGGTGAAAAATGGATAATAAAAAAATTTACAAAAATGAAATTGGATTTGAAGCTCCAATATTTATAATAATCTTTTTTGGGATATTCATATACATAGGTAGAATCATGGGAGGAACCAACATGATTAAGACCATGATGAATACAGGTTTTGATTTACTTATGAATGTGTGTTTCTATCTTATGGCGGTATCGGTATTAGCTGGAGGCATGGCGGCGATTTTTTCGGAGTTTGGTGTAATTGCTCTTATAAACAAAGGGCTTTCTGTGATTATGAAACCGGTTTATGATCTTCCTGGGGCAAGCTCCCTTGGAATGTTAAACTGCTTTATGTCTGATAACCCTGCCATACTTACTCTTGCTTATGACGACAACTTTAGAAAGTATTTTAAGAAGTATCAAATGCCTGCCCTTACGAATCTCGGCACGGCTTTTGGAATGGGGCTTATTATAGTTACAACTATGATGGGGCTTTCTATTCCAAATGCCATTCATGGCGCTGTGGTAGGATTTTTTGGTGCGGTTTTTGGTTCTATTGTATCTGTTAGGATAATGATGATAAAGACTAAAAAGTTTTATGGTACTGAGGAGTATGTAATATGTAAAAATGTTGAGCCAATTCCTAAAAACCAAAGAAGAGTTAGGGAAGGGTCCATTGGTTCGAGATTTATTCAAGCCCTACTCGATGGAGGCAAGGTTGGAGTTGACATGGGAGTTGCAATAATTCCAGGGGTTGTGCTTATTTGTACATTTGTAATTATGCTAACTAATGGAGTTGGCGAAGCCGGAGCATACAATGGATCTGCAAACCAAGGCATTGGTTTACTTCCAGTTATTGGTGAAAAGTTAAGTTTTGTTCTTACTCCATTATTTGGATTTAGCACTCCCGAAGCTATTGCCATACCTATAACTGCCCTTGGAAGTTCAGGCGCTGCCATTGGTATGGTTTCAGACATGGCATCAAGGGGAGTAATAAATGGAAATGATATTGCAGTGTTTACATCCATTTGTATGTGCTGGAGCGGATACCTTTCAACTCATATTGCCATGATGGACGCCCTTGATACAAAGGAGATGACGGGACACGCAATACTATCCCATACAATTGGAGGACTTGCTGGAGGAGTTTTTGCTCATATAATTTGGATAATTTTATTTTAGTATCATAAATGAAAATAATTATATAAGCGACCAGCAAAATAAAAATAAATTATGAAAATATTTTAAAAAGTATTGTAAAAAAACATTCAACTGTGATAATATGAAAATAGGTTTTCTTTAGTTACCAATATGGTACAAAGGCAAAATTAATTTTTGTATTATCTTTACATTACTAAAAAGAAAACATTTTAAAATTAAACACCAAGATTATTCCATGCTATTGTAAGAGTTAGACTTATAATATTTGTTTCCCTGTTCATAATTTTTAAAAGATTACTATCATATTGATACTCAGGAGGATTTTATGAAAAACAAAGTTGTAATAGCACTTGGAGGAAACGCTCTAGGACATGATTTAGAAACTCAAAAGATTGCAGTAAAAAATACTGCAAAGGCAATAGTGGATTTAATTGCAGATGGTAACGAAGTTGTTGTAACCCACGGAAATGGACCACAAGTTGGAATGATTAATAATGTATTTACAGACTACAAGAAAAACAATCCAGATTTTCAACATATGCCACTATTTACATGTGTAGCTATGAGCCAAGCTTATATTGGATTTGACTTACAAAATGCATTAAGGGAAGAACTTAAGGCAAGGGGAATTGAAAAATCTGTAACTTGTGTTATTACTCAAGTTGTAGTGGATAAAGATGACAAGGCATTTGAAAATCCTACAAAACCTATTGGACCATTCATGACTTTAGAAGAAGCTGAAGCATGTAAGAAAGACGGAATGGACGTTGTGGAAGACTCTGGTAGAGGATACAGAAGAGTAGTAGCATCTCCAAAACCATTAGAAATCGTAGAAATATCAACTATTAAAAAGCTAATTAAAGAAGGCGAAGTTGTTATTGCATGTGGTGGAGGCGGAGTGCCTGTACTAAAGGGCGAAAAAGAATATGAAGGAATAGACGCAGTTATAGATAAGGACTTTGCATCTTCAGTTCTTGCGGAACAACTTGAAGCTGACAAACTAGTTGTACTTACAGCTGTTGAAAAAGTTGCTGTAAACTTTGGAAAAGAAAACGAAGAATGGCTTTCTGAAATGTCTGTAGAAGAAGCTAAGAAGCTTTCTGACCAAGGAGAGTTCGCTCCAGGATCAATGCTTCCAAAGGTAGAAGCAGCAAGTATGTTTGCAAGCTCTAAAGAAGGTAGAGAATCACTTATTACATCTTTAGAAAAAGCTGCTGAAGGCCTAAAGGGATTAACAGGAACAGTAATAAGAAAATAAAAATATTTTTAGAGTATTGACTATTAATTTGCAAAGTCAGTACTCTTTTTTTATTGAAAATACAAAGATAATTAGGGAAAAAGAAAAATTTTAAAATCAGAAAGATAATCGTTTTCTAGAAAAAAATTGAAGAATTTATAAAAAATGTTGTAGATACAACTTTAAGAGAGAAATTTATGTTGTAAAATGTAATTGAACAAAAGGGAAATGTAAAACATATTAAGAGTAAGATAACTCAATAAATTGGAGAAGAGGTGTTAACTTGCACAGTATTTATGTACCTAATGAGATAGGTAAATTAAAAAAGGTCATGTTACATCGTCCTGGAAACGAATTACTTAACATGACTCCAAGCGCTTTAGGAGATTTGCTATTTGATGACATACCATTCTTGAAAACAGCGCAAGAGGAACACGATAATTTCGCAAACGTTCTCAAAAACGAAGATATAGAAGTTGTTTATCTAGAAAATTTAGTAGCGGAAATATTGGATAAAAAGCCAGAAGTAAGGGAAATATTCATAAAACAGCTACTTGAAGATGCAAATGTTCAAAGCTCAAAAAGAGCTGATGCAATTAAAGAATACTTAAAATCTATAAAAGACTCTAAAGAGCTTGTAGATAAGGTTATGGCGGGAGTAAGTTTAAAGGAATTAGATTTAAAGGAATCAGACTTCATTAAAGCTTGCAACAGTGATAACTTTGACATGGCACTAATGCCAATGCCAAACCTATACTTTACAAGAGATCCTTTTGCCAATGTAGGCACAGGAGTTATCATCAATAGGATGAAAAACTTAGTAAGACAAAGGGAAACGATTTTTGGAGATATTCTATTTACTTATGGTGATGAATATAAAGATGTAGATAAGCTTTACAGCAGACATGAAGAGTTCTCAATTGAAGGTGGAGATGTCTTAATCATCAATGAACACACTTTAGCTATAGGAATTTCTCAAAGAACTGATGCAGAAGCAATTGAAAAGCTTGCACAAAATATATTCTTCCATTCAGAAAGTAAAATAGATACTATTCTTGCAATAGACATTCCTAAGATTAGAGCATTCATGCACTTAGACACTGTATTTACTCAAATCGATTACGATAAGTTTACAGTTCACCCTGGAATATTTAGTACTCTAAGAGTTTTCGAATTAACTAAGGGAAATAAAGAGGATGAAATAAAATCTGTAGAGATGCATGACAGCCTAGATCATATATTAAGTAAATACTTAGATAGAAAAATTGAACTTATCCTTTGTGGTGGAGGAGACAGACTTGTTTCTGAAAGAGAACAATGGAATGATGGATCAAATACACTATGTATTGCTCCAGGAACCGTTGTAGTATATGAAAGAAATACAGTTACAAATGATATCCTTGAAGAAAAGGGAATTAAAGTTCTAAAAATTAAAGACAGTGAAATTTCTCGAGGACGTGGCGGCCCAAGATGTATGAGTATGCCATTCTTAAGAGAAGATATTTAATATAATTGGAGGTATTTAATGGGAGTAAACTTAAGAGGAAGAAGCTTTTTAAAATTATTAGATTACACAACAGAAGAAATTGAATATCTAATGAGTTTATCAGAAAACTTCAAAGACTTAAAACGTGCGGGAACACCACACAAGTACTTAGAAGGAAAGAACATAGTACTTCTATTCGAAAAGACTTCAACAAGAACAAGATGTTCATTTGAAGTAGCAGGATACGACCTAGGAATGGGAGTAACTTACCTAGATCCAGGTAGCTCTCAAATGGGACATAAAGAAAGTATCAAAGATACAGCAAGAGTTCTTGGAAGAATGTATGATGGAATCGAATACAGAGGATTCTCACAAGAATTAGTAGAAGACCTTGCAAAATACTCAGGAGTGCCAGTATGGAACGGACTTACAGACATGTTCCACCCAACACAAATGATAGCAGACTTCTTAACAGTAAAAGAAAACTTTGGACAATTAAAAGGACTTAAATTCGTATACCTAGGAGACGCAAGAAACAACGTAGCAAACTCACTAATGATAGCAGCAGCAAAACTTGGAGTAAACTTCGTAGGATGCTGTCCAGATGAATTAAGACCAGAAGAACATCTAATTGAAGAAGCTAAGAAAATAGCAAAAGAAAATAAATGTACAATTGAATTTGAATCAGATGTTATGAAAGCAACTAAAGACGCTCATGTACTTTACACAGACATCTGGGTATCAATGGGAGAACCTGCTGAAATTTGGGAACAAAGAATAAAACAACTTAAAGCTTACCAAGTTAACAAAAAAGTTATGGATAACGCAGACGAAGACGCAATCTTCTTACACTGCTTACCATCATTCCATAACCTAGAAACAACAACAGCAGTAGAAGTAAACGACAAATTCAACATTCCAGAAATGGAAGTTACAGACGAAGTTTTTGAATCAGCTAAATCTAAAGTTATGGATCAAGCTGAAAACAGAATGCATACTATAAAAGCAGTAATGTATGCAACATTAAAATAATTATAATTGCTTTGCAATTAAATATAAAATAGGAGGAACAAAAATGAAAATAGTTAATTCATGGAACGACTTTGACCCTCTAAAAAGAGTCATAGTAGGTAGAGCAGACAATTGTTGTATTTCACCTTCAGAACCAGCTTCTGAAGCTAAAGTACCACTAGACAGTCCAATGAGAGGTATGACAGGACCTAGACCATTAGACACAGTTGAAAAAGCAAACGCACAACTTGACAACCTTGTAAAAGTATTAGAAGACCACGGCGTTACAGTTGATAGACCAGAACCATTACAATTCAACCAAGCTGTAGTTACTCCATTCTTTATGACTGGTTCTCAATTTGGATGTATGCCACCTAGAGACGTATTACTTACAATTGGTAGCGATATAATCTGTGCATCTATGTCATTTAGATCAAGATTCTTTGAACATTATTGCTATCATAAGAGCCTTCGTGAATATTTTGAAAAAGACCCAGAATTTAGATGGTTCTACGGACCAAGACCACAATTAAGTGACGAAAGTTACGATATGCACTATTGGGACGATGTAGATGGACATCCAGTTACTGAAGAAATCTTACTTGAAAGAACTGCTAACTTAGAAATGGTTACTAAAGAACACGAAATTCTATTTGACGCAGCAGATGTTATGAGACTTGGTAAAGATTTATTTATCCAAAAAGGTTTAACAACTAACTGGAAGGCTATGGAATGGTTAAGAAGAATGTATCCTGATTTCAGAGTACACTCACTAAACTTCCCAGGAGACCCATACCCAATCCACATTGACGCTACATTTGTACCATTAAGACCTGGTCTAATTATAAATAACCCACACAGAAGATTACCTAAGGAACAAAGAGCTATCTTCGAAGCTAACGATTGGGAAATCGTAGACGCAGCAATGCCAGCTCACGAGGAACCACCTGAATTATGTTACTCAAGTGTATGGCTATCAATGAACTGCCTAGTACTTGACCACAAAACAGTTATAGTAGAAGCTTCTGAAACAGCACAACTTGAACAAATGGATAAATTAGGTATGAACGTAATACCTGTACCATTCAGAGATGCATACCCATTTGGTGGAGGTTTACACTGTGCTACAGCTGACGTTTACCGTGAAGGAGAATGTCAAGATTACTTCCCTAACCAAGTTGAAGATCCTACTCTTATCACTTACGCAGACAAGAGATGGTAATTCAATAGTAGAAATCAAAGCTGTTACAAATTTTTGTAACAGCTTTATTTTACACAAAAAAATTAAAATAAACCTTTCAAGGAGGTAATTATGACAAGTTCATGGGCAGTTAACTGCTTTATAATAGGAAGTATAATACTTTTGGTTTATCCTGCGATAACGTTTATCTACAGAGAGACCAAATCTAAAGGCAAAAAGAGGTAATTTATGGTTAATTGGATAATATTTATTGTAGCTTCATGTGTCCTAATTGGTGTAGGATACATGTCAGGAAGAAAGATCGAAAAAGACCAAGTAGAGGGAGAAGGTTTTCTTCTTGGAGCAAAACAAATTGGACCGTTTATCGGTGCTGGAACATTAATGGCAACAGGATATAGCGGTTGGGGATTTATAGGTTCTCCTGGTACTGCATATGCCTATGGAACAATTGAGCTATTGGCAAACTTTTTCTTTGCACCTGCAATAACCTTTGGTACACTTTGGTTTGCAAATTACATGAGAAAAAATGCAGAATCTATGGGTGGACTTACCGTACCAGAGTATCTATCAAAGATACATAGAGGTACAGAAGCAGAACGAAGAAGAGTACACTTGTTAGCAGGATTTGCTACACTTATGTTCTTAACTGTATATATAGTTGGACAAATCAGAGCTGTCGGCCTTGTTGCATCAAAATGGCTTGGAGTATCTGAAGCCATAGCGGCAACAATATTGTTATTAGTAGTAATCATATTCACTATGCAAGGTGGACTACTGGCAGTTGCTATAACAGATACCATCATGTGTGTTGGTATGTTAGTTTCAGCAATTATAGTAGTTATAGTAATTAAGCAAGATATTTCATTACTTGAGCTTGTTGATAAATTAGGTGAAATAGATCCTAAAATAACAAACCCTGCTACATCAGTACCTTATGGACGTAGCAAATACCAGGTATTTTTAGTATTTATCTATGCCTTGTTATTTACAACAACACTTCCATATATGTCAGTAAGATTTTTGTCATTGAAAGAAGATTTAAAAGTTCATAAAATGGCTCTATATATGGCACCTATGGGACTAATTCTTAGTTTTATTCCTATGGTAGGTCTTTATATGAGATATAAAAATCCTGGACTTGACAATCCAGATGCAGCAATGCCAGTATTTCTAAACACATATGTACACCCAGCTATAGGTGGTGTGATAACGTTATTTATTCTATTCGCAATGTTATCAACAATAAGTTCGGTGCTACAAACGCAAGCTTCTGCACTTTCCCACGACATGTACGTTTCTATTAAAAAGAAAATGCATCCAAAGGGAGATAAATTTAACAGACTTATGGTACTTGTAATAGCATTAGTATCATTATGGTTAACATTCGTTGCACCACAAGGTATGTTAAATCAAATAGCATATATAGGAACAGGTGGTCTTATAGCAATGTTCTTAGGACCTACAATTGTACAAATTTTCATAAAAGCTAATGCTAAGACATGTTTTGTTTCAATGCTTGCAGGACTTATTACAAACGTAGTATTAGTATTAGGTGTAAATACAGGTTGGGTAGAAGCTCCAATTCTTGGAGGACTTGCTTCCGCACTTGTATATGCAGTAATGGGATATATAACAAATGGAAATAAGAGAATACCTGATGGATATAACGAAAAGAAAATAGAAGAAGCTCTTGAAGAAGCAAAAGAAGAAGTGGCAGCAAAATAAATAAATCAATTTTAAACAAACAACTCAATTAAAATAAAAAAAGGAGATGCATCGCATCTCCTTTTTATATTAATTCTTCCAGTAAGTCTGGCCTTAACACTTTTACATTAACTCCTTTGACTTCTATTATCCCTTCACTTTCCATAAATTTAAGCTCTGAATTTAAACAAGATCTGTTAACTCTTAAAAGATCTGCTAACATTTCTTGAGTCTTTGGAAGTTTTAAAGGATTTACCAAGTCCATATGTAATAGCCAATAAGCCAAACGCTGATTTATTTTATAGTACTGAGTGGCACGAAGAACAAATTTATTAAAACAAAGGTACTCTGACACAAAGGTCAACACATTGTTCATAAGAATCAGGTTATTGTCTATAATAGGTTTAAGTTCTTCAAAGGGCATAAAGTATACTTCAGATTTTTTTATTGCATAAACATCATATGGAAAGTTGGAATATTTGCCATAGTGGAGGTAAAATGGGAAAGCATCTCCTTCGCTATAGTAGGAAGAAACAATCTCTTTGCCATTAATCATATATTCCGTGGTCTTTAGGCAACCCTTCCGGATGAGTAAAATATATTTTAGGAATTCGTCATTTCTAACAGAAATATTTTTAGCTTCATAATAATAGATTTGAGGATTTATATCTTGAATTGCTTGGGCAGTATCATCGGATATACCTTCAAATATTTTAAAATCGAGTAAATCTACCATCAATATCCTCCTTTTTTAATGTACATATATTAATCAACATTGTTGATTGTTAAAATCAAAACGAAAGAAAAATTAATACTTGTTCACACTTAAGTTTAACATAGAGAGGGTGTAAATGGAAGAAAACATTTAGCGTTAGAAGATGTTTTTATTAAAATTTTTATAATAAAAAACCGTTTAGATATGAATACCATATCCAAACGGTTTTGTCTAAATATAAATTGGTTTATTTTCAAATACCGATTCACAAGTTGCTTGAATGCCAAGTTTTTTAAATAATTTTTTATCCACGGAGCCAAGCATTGCAGATATATGAACCTGAGCGTTCTTTAGTTTTGGTATTTGATCCAGTGCAAGTTGCGCCTTTTCATCATTTGCCGCAGATATTGAAAGGGCAATTAATGTTTCGTCTATATGAAGTCTTGGGTTCTTGCTACCAAGATAATCTGTCTTTAATTTTTGAATAGGCTCAATTGCTTCCGGTGATATAAGATGAACTGGGTCATCAATGCCCGCAAGGTACTTAAGGGCGTTTAATATAAGTGCTGCAGACGGTCCAAGTAGGTCGGAAGTCTTTCCCGTAATAATGTGTCCGTCGGAAAGTTCTATTGCCGCAGCTGCAAAGCCTGTTTCGTCGGCCCTTTTCATAGCTGCCGTAACAACGGGCCTGTCTTCTGGACTGAGTTTTAGTTGCTTCATCAAAAGTTCTGTTCTATACACCACGGAATGATTTATTCTTCCCTTTGCATATTCGTTTAAAGCGTCATAATATCTTCTAATAATCTCTTGTTTAGAAGCGTCTTTACAAACTTCGTCATCTGATATACAAAATCCAGCCATGTTTACACCCATGTCAGTTGGTGAATAGTATGGAGAACTACCGTAAATCATTTCGAACATTGCTTTTAAAACTGGAAATATTTCAACGTCTCTATTGTATGACACCACAGTTTCGCCGTAGTGTTCAAGATGATAAGGGTCAATCATATTTATATCGTTAAGGTCTGCTGTTGCCGCTTCATATGCCAAGTTAACTGGATGCTTAAGTGAAAGATTCCATATAGGGAAGGTTTCAAACTTTGCGTATCCCGCCCTAATACCTCTTTTTTGATCGTGGTATAGTTGTGATAAACAGGTTGCCATCTTTCCACTTCCAGGTCCCGGTGCAGTTACTACAATTAACGGTTTAGTTGTCTTTATATACTCGTTTTTTCCAAATCCCTTTTCGCTAACGATATTCATAACATCCGATGGATAGTCTTCTATTATATAGTGGGTGTACACATCTATTCCAAGATTTGTAAGTCTTTCTTTAAATAGGTCAGCTCCTGGTTGCCCAGTGTACTGAGTTATAACAACGGAACCTACATATAATCCATACTTTTCAAAGCAGTCTATAAGACGTAGAAGCTCTATGTCATAGGTTATACCAAGGTCTCCTCTAACCTTATTCTTCTCAATATCCTTAGCATTAATGGCTATGATTATCTCAATTTCTTGGGACAGTTCCATCAAGAGTCTAAGCTTTATATCTGGTTCAAAACCAGGTAATACCCTTGAGGCGTGGAAGTCGTCAAAGAGCTTTCCACCAAATTCAAGATAGAGTTTGTTGTCAAACTGTTCTATCCTCTTTCTGATATTTTTTGATTGTAGTTCAATATATTTATCTTTATCAAAACCGATTTTCATATGTCCCCCTAATATTCAAAATACATATTAAGTTTACTACAAAACGCTGAATTGTGCCATTATTATTTGAAGATATAGCCTTCAAAATATCCTAATCCATAGTCTTTAGTTGCAGTATCATATTCAATACTAAGCTCTGTTAGAAAAACTTTTATATTTTCATTTTTTTCAAAATCTAATTCAAATGGCTTTTCTTCGTTTAATTTTTTTATTTCATCTGAAAGCTCATTAATATCATAAGTTATTTCTTCGCCGTTAAGACTAAAAATTACCTTCTCACATTGAACTTCCACCTTAAAATCATTTACTTTATTACTTGAAATTTCCACCATCTCGTTATAAGTTGAAATATCCATAGAATTAAGTTTTGAAAAGTGATAGATTTCCAAATTTTCGTAAATATTTTCTTCGGAAGCTTCACCTTGAAGCTTAGTAACATCGATCTTTTTGTTTTCTTGTAAACGACCAAGTTCATCCCTATATTTAAAATAATTTAAAATGGAAGATAAATTATTTTTTTCTGCTCTACTAAGTTTAGAAATGTCTGAATCAGAAGAAATATTATTTCGTTCAAGAATTTTATCAAAACGCTTAGCTTGACTGTTCAAACTCATATTGTAACTATTTATTGGGCCAATGGTTGATACAAGTATAAATAAAGCTAACATAGCAATGGAAATCACATTACTTTTTCTATTGCAAAGAATATTGTAAATCATAAATAAAGTTAGGTATATTCCAATTAGAATAACATAATATCTATTTTCTGTAAGGCCAAAGTTTGATATTCTGTGACCCATGGTGTAGTACATTAGTCCCAAGAAAACAAGAGAACTACAAGGCAGATAAAATCTTATTAGCACATTGGAATTTTTTCGTCTTTCTGGACTGAAAAATATTATGAAAAAGGCAAGTATTCCATATACCAAAGCCAAGTAACATACGATTCTTAGTGGCATCACACCTTGGGCAATAATCTTTACAAAGTAGGCAATAAGCACAAGGCTAAAGATAATTTCAATTGGAATTAAAATATTATTTAAAATCTTAAGTCCAAATTGCGGTTCCTCCCATGAATCTTCTTCAGCTTCACTAGGGAAATTATTTAAAAACATCCACAAGTTTAAAGTGCCAAGACTTAGGGCCATGGCCTTTAAAATATATTCGTCCATTCCCCTTAGTCCAAATAACATAAATATGGAAAAGATTATTAAAGTCACTCCAAGCCAAACAATAAAGGAAAGCAGTGTTGAAATAAATAAAGACCTTATAATCCTATAAACATAAAACTCGTGGTTTGTTGGGTTATTGTACTTTTCTGCAATTAAACTAAGGGAGATAAAGAAAAAGCATAGTCCAAAAAAGTAAATAAAGTTTTTAGAAAATTCATTATCCCAAGTTCTTCCTAAAAGCCTATATGTCAAAAAAACTATAACAAATCCTGGCACATAACTTAACATTCCAGATATTTCAGTCGGCTTTTTATTTAATTTGCCATTTAATATTTCGATAAATATAAACACAAATAGTCCAACCAAACAAGTTGTTACATACCTAATTAGCTTATCAGAAAATGAATAGTCGTCCACGACTAAACACATAAGTACACCGATTACAAGTCCCATAAAAGTTGAAACTGGGAAACGCAAAAGGGTATTTTCAAAATTCATAAAATTTTTCTTTAGAAATTTTTTCATTTTAATCCTCCACATATTCTAAAATATCTCCTGGCTGACAGTCCAGTGCTTCACATATTTTGCTTAAGGTGTCGAAGCGAACCGCCTTTGCCTTGTCATTTTTTAAAATGGATATATTCGCCATGGTTATACCCACCCTTTCAGAAAGTTCTGTCACTGACATCTTTCTCTTTGCAAGCATTACATCAATATTTACTCTAATCATAGTATCACCTAAATAGTTAAGTCGCTGTCGTCTTGAAGATTAACAGCGTCATACATCAAGATGCAAACCAGGGACAGTGCCATGTAAACCATGGCTAAAACCAACAAGAAGATTATATTAATAATCAACAAGTGCATAGTTTGTAAAGATAAAACCATTGCCAAAATACTACATATTAAAACGATAAAAATATTTACAATTATTGAAATCCTAATAAATTTTAAGTAGTTCAGGTTCTCAGAGGTAAATATTTTATCATTATAAATATTTTCGTAAATACATAGACAAATATATCCGCAGTATAAAATTGGCAAAAGCTCTGCCCATGCCATAATGTTCCAAATAAGTTTTCCACTATCATTATTTTTAAAAACCAAATCAATTCCTGTAGGTATTAACTCAAAAAGCGAAAAAGCTATAAAGAGTATTAAAAAAATAGAAATCAATTGTAAAGCTCTACAGTAAGTTTTTTTCATAAGAACCTCCCTTTTCTTAAATTATAGCAAAAATTTATCGAAAGTCAATAAATAATTGTCGAAAAAGAATAAAATATCTTACATATTTTTTACAATTCCTTTAAAATTTCTTTACAGTTTAGGTGGACAATATAATAAAGGAGGGTTACATATGAAGACCTTTATACTAGTAAGCAAAATAATGATGTTTTTTGCAGTAGTGGCAGTGTTTTTAGAAATATTTATATAGAGTTATATGTGGAAGACATTAGACTTTGATAGTTACAATGAGTTATGAAAGAACATTTGAATATTTAAATTTATAAAAGTAAAGGGACTCTATTTTAATTGCAAATAGGGTCCTTTTAATATATTCTTTTACATAGGTGATGAAATGGATCTTATTATAGAAAAGGCAAAGCCACAACAGGCAAAAGAAATTTTAGACTGCATAAAAAAGGCGGTAACAGAGTCGGATAATTTAATAGTGACCATGGACAACTTAAAGAACTATACGGTTATAGAAGAAAAGTTTTTAATCGAAGGCTATAGCAGATCAAAGACGGGACTGATGTTAGTTGGCATGGTGGATGAAAAAATAGTTTCCATTGGAACGCTACAGGGAAATGATATAACCTCCAAGTCGGGACATAGAGTAACCCTTGGAATCTTTGTACTAAAAGATTATTGGAATATGGGAATAGGAAGACAAATGATAACAGCCATGTTAGACTACTGCGTGGAAAATCCATATATTGAAATCGTGGACCTAGATGTCAGGGCGGACAACGAAGCTGCCATTGGACTTTACGAGAGATTTGGTTTCGATAGAATTGGTTACTACGAAGACTACTTTAAAGACGAAGATGGAAACTATGGAGACGCTGTGCTAATGGCTTTATATTTGTAACAAAAAAGGTGCTTATCTTAAGCACCTTTTGTAATTACTTTTCATTTAAATATCTTACAGTTTGTAAGTCGTGATACTTCCAAGTGTATACTCTTGAGTATTCTTCAATTATAAATCCACCAGCAAGTGTTGCATGGGCAGTCATTGGTCTTCCACCGTTTTTACCGATGTAGATTGCGCCGTGACTATAATGTCCAGCTTGCCTTGATGAGTAAGGAAGGTCTCCAGGAAGTAGGTTGTTAAAGTCGGTTTTAATATATTTGCCGCCATACTTTGGAGCTTGTTTATATTGAACTTCTACCATCTTGTATCCACCATCTGCTTTAACATCACATAGGTCAGGTCCTGGAATAGCAATTCCATTTTCCTTATAAGCAGAGTAAGTTGCACCTACACAGTACACACCAGATTTGTCGTTTAAGTCGAAACCGTACCATTTGAAAGGAAGTCCAGCTCTTTCACAAGCGTAGTTAGAAATTTTTTGTCCAAGGAATCTATTTTCTTTGTTGCCCCCTTCTAGCCAAGTGTTCCTTAAATCTTCAGCTGTAGGCATTTCCCATTTAACAGGAGTGTCCTTTTTAAATCCAGACATTCTAGTTCCAGATTTTATTGCACCGTCATCGCCAAACCAATAGCATGTAAGTCCAGTGTTTCTTGGTCCACCCTTATACATATTGTAGTCAACCGGGTCAAAGTAATATATCTTTTGGCCTTCTTGTACGAATCCTCTTGCAAGACCAGTTTCAGCTTTTGCAAAGTAAGTCTTAGCACCTTCTTTAATAAAGCCAAGTTTTAATGAACCGTCCTCATTGATTAGGTATCTATGACCATCAACATTCACAACTCCCTTGTTGTTTTCATCCTTTACAATAACTTCATCAGATTCAATATTTCTTAAGAAAGTTTTTGATCCGTCGTCAATAACTTGAATATTGCCAAAGTCCTTAACTATTTTTTCATAATAGCCATTAATTGCAAGTTCCATAGCTTCTTCGGAAACTGAAGACTTACCACCAACTACAAAGATTTTTTCCGCAGCTTCACATAGAGCCATTGTTCTTTCGCTCTTAGCCCTTGGAGCAAATACAACGTCAACGCCCTTAGCATTTACAATGTTTACAGCCGAAAGTGCATCAGGGAAGTCCATTCCATTTACAAATGCAAGGTTATAGCTTTCAGTAGCTTCTGCAATCTTTAGCGCTGTGTCAAATCTATCCTTACCTGCAAATACAGTTTCAGCAGCAACGTTAACAGATGACTTTCCACCAAAAGCGTATTTAACAACAACATCTTCTACAGGAAGTTTGTTTGAAGGAGGTACAAGCACAAGACCTGCATTATTTTCCTTTAATAAACCAGTTGAAGCTAGAGCGTCGGCAAAGTTTTCTCCACTTGCAACACCAACTTCACTAAGACCAGATTCTTCGATAGTCTTTGCATTTGTCACATATCTATTTGAACCTGCAAGTCTCTTAACCTCTACAGAAGTAGCCTTTAAATTATCTTCAAACTTCTTAGAAATTGATGAAGTTCCACCAATGATATAAACCTGTTCAATTTCATTTTCATTAACAAATTTAGAATAATCTTCATTTCCGTTAACTAAAATAAGTTTACCGTTTTTAGTATTACAAATATTTGCAGAAGAAAGTGCGTCAGGGAACTGTCTTCCATTTGCGAATACTACAGTATTTGTTTCTAGCATCTGTGCAGCTTTTATTGAAGTTTCAGTTCTGTCCTTGCCAGCAACTCTAGTCCATGTGGTAGCAGCGTTAGAACTAGTTACAGCTGAAAGAGAAAACGTTACAGCCAAAGCTACAGATAAAATCTTTTTACCAAAAAAATGCTTTTTCATAAGTCCTCCTAATAAATTGTTACATCGATTATACTCTAAAGCTATAAAAACTTCAATGTGGAAAAGTGTAAAATAAAAGAAAATTTAGAGTGAAAAAATATAATAAAATATTTAAAAATGTAAGTTTACTAACTTTAGAATTGGATTTTATTTTTGCTATATACATCATAAAATTGAGTTATCTTTATATGAATGATAAAATTATTTAAACGAAGGTGTTATTAATGAAGTTAAAATCAAACTATATTGCTTTGCTTATATAATTAATATAATATGAAAGTGGAGGTTAGAATAAATGAAAATTATAAAAAACATTTTCCTTTTTTGCTTTTTGATATTTGGATTTATTATGCAATCGGAAATTTTTCAAAATGAACTTTTTAATTTCTCGACAGCTTATTATAAAGCCTCTAGTTTTGAAGTTTCAACCGAAAACATTCAAGGTTTTTTAGAGGATGCACAGAAGGCTTCATCTAAAAATAATGTAGAAGTCTTTACTTATTATAAAGAAATAAAAAGTAAGTTTCGCTTCACGCTCCACATTTATGGCGATTCAGATGTGATTCGTAAATCAATTAAAGATGTGGCAAATGTTGAAGAGAAGGAGTACACATCATTAATTTCTGGAATTACAGATGTTAAATACCATGATTTGAAAGAGCTTGAACCAGAGTCCGTTAACTATGAGAACTTCATATGTTATATAGGAGATGAGGATGCGGTTAACTCTACATATAAGGACCTAGAAGCGAAGTATAACTTAACTAGCCCACAATACTGGAATGCAACAGAAAAAGATATGATAATAATCGTATGGGGAATGATTAGTTTACTTATGATAATAATGAACTTGGTGGAGGTAATTAGAAGAAAGAAAGAGATTGCCGTAAGAGTTTTGTTTGGAGAAATCGTAAGTTCAATTGTGCTTAAAACGGCGATTATTAATTTGGTTTCTTCTCTAGTCCTATTTATATTGGCAAAGCTATTGATGTTAAACTTTATATCAGGAGCCTATGAAAATAAATTAATAATTTTAATTTACCTGTTAGGAGTAGCACTTTCAACACTTCCATATTTTATTTTTTATTCTATGGACATTAAAAAATTACTTTCAAATGCCACAGATGAAAAGGGTTCAATGTACTTATTGTATGCACTTAAGCTAATTGCGGGAGCTCTAACAATTATAACGCTGATTACAAATATCAGTAGTATTAATGGGAATTTATTTGCTGACGGAAGTTTACTTAAATCATATTACAACGCAAACTATCTTAGAGTACAAACTGAAGGCTTTGATCTTGATAAGGAACAAAAATTTTGGGATGAGGTTTATGAAAAAGAGTATTCGGTAATGAATCCTTCCATATGTATAAATATTTTGAATGGAAAGAATGACGTTGTTTTTGTGAATAATAATGGAAAGGATATGCTACAGGGTTTTAAAGAAAGCGTAGAGAAAGAGTCTTTGAAGGAAAATGATTTAATTATTTTTATCCCTAAGGGAAAGTCATTTGAAGAAAACAAAATGTTAGCATATGATAGATTGGATTTTTGTTTTAAATATCCAAAAGAAGATTTCAAAGACTGGAAAATTAAATATGTGGAGTACTCCGACTCTAAATATTTTTCCTATCTTGATAACAATTCAATAGATGGAGTTGAAAGGACAAAAAATCCCGTAATAATTTATCAATTAAATAATGATTTGAAAATTGATGGTGCAAATCTTCAAAGCTACAAAGGAGAAGCTATATTATTTAATACGTCCAAAGAAAACTTGAAAGAGATTTGCAGCAAATATGAAGATATATTAGGAAATTACAATCAAGTAATAACCAATGTTGAAGATCAATATAATTACAATCATACATTTTTAGTTAAACTGCTTGCGTTTTTAAGCTCACTTTGTGTGGTTATTATATTTTTAGACATTGCAATTATTTTGGCAGTAAGTCAATTGGAGTTTAGACGAAATGCAATGAAAATTTCACTTATGAAAATTTTGGGATATGGAATATTTAATCGCCACAAGTCATTCCTTAGTCTTATTATGATAGAAAACCTTGTGATATTTACAGGCTTTTTAATACTTTCCTTAATATCAAAACGAATTGATACAGAAATTACTATTTTAGTAAGTGCTTTAGTAATTCTGATTGAGTTTATAATAATTATATTTAATATAATAAGGATAGAAAGAACAAATGTACAAAAGGCGCTTAAGGGAGGATGTCTATGATAAAAATAAATGAAATTTGTAAGAAGTATGATGAAAAAGTGTTGTTTCAAAACTATAGCTTAGAAATTCCTGATGGAAGTTTTGTCATAATCAGAGGAGATAGCGGAAGTGGTAAAAGCACTTTACTAAATATGATTGGCGGCATAGAATATCCAGATAGCGGTTCGATTATTGTAAATGGCTTTGATGTATCAAAAAAGAAAAAGCAAAAATACTTCTCGGAAGTTGTAGGATTTTTGTTTCAAAACTTTGCGCTATTAGAAAACAAGACCGTGTTAGAAAATTTAAATTTGATAAAGAAGACAGGAAGAACGGGTGTATCAATAGATGAAGCTTTAAAAAAAGTGGGTTTAGAAAAAGAGAAAAATAAAAAGGTTTATAAACTATCAGGAGGGGAGCAACAAAGAGTTGCCTTAGCTCGTCTTATGATAAAGAAGTGTTCTGTTTTATTGGCAGACGAACCAACAGGCTCCCTGGATAAAAAGAACAGTGAAATTGTAATGAAAATTCTTCACGATTTAAATAGACAGGGGAAAACTGTAATAGTTGTAACCCATGATGACGATATAATCGAAAAGGAAGATATGGTTATATATTTAAGTTAGATTTTATGCGAGACTTCAAAATTAAAAATTTAAAAATCCCGGTAGAACACTACCGGGAAAATTTTACTTATTTAAAGGACGTATTTCTTTAAATACTTCGCCGTCTTCTTTTATTTTTTCGTTGTTTCCAATTGTTGCAATATAATCTTCCTTCATTGCTCTATCAATAAGGTCTGCAACTTTTTCAAAGTCTTCCACTTTTGTTTCAAGGGCTTCTTTAAGATTTCTGTTAAGGTCTTCAGTCGTCTTTCTTGAAAGGTACATTGTAAGTGCAACTTGTCCCTTTTGCATATTTGTAAGTGGTGGATTGAATTTGTTTAAGGATCCAATTATAAAGCTTGAAAGTTCTTCCTTTGAAAGTTTTAAGTTTCTCAAGTACTCTGCCACTGAATTGTAAACATCAACGGTGTTTTTAACATTTGGGTCTCTAAATGAGTACATGTGAACTGTTCCAGACTCACTAATTCCCATTCCACATCCATATGCGCCACCTTGTGCTCTAATGGAGTTGTAGATATAGGTTAAACTTAGCATTGATGAAATTACAAACATTGATCCGTCAAATTCAAACTCATCTGGGTCAAAGGTAAATGACTTTGCAACATAGTTTACATTTGATGAAGAAGTTATTCCTTCGTTTTTCTTTTCTAAGTCAAACACTAAATTTACACTTGGAAGCTCTTTATTTGAAAGATTCTTTATAAATTCTTCTCCTTCTTTTTCAACTCTTTCAAACTCGTCTCTGTCTGTTGTAACATTTAAGATAAGTTTATTTTGGTTAAAGGTCTTTTCTTGAACATCCACAAGTTTTTCTTTAATCTCTTCAAATTTGTCATCAAAGTTTTTGTTTAAATCCCTTACAAAGTCATAGTAGGAAACTCCACCAACTAAGTCATTGAACATTCCAACTTGGCTTTGATAAGATTGGGTCCTTAAGATTGCAATGGAATGTCCTGATGAAAGGATTTGATTTTCCAAGTTTATTAAAATTTGGGAGATTAACTCTTTCATTCTAGCTCTATCGTCAAACTTACTTCCAAGTAGCACATCTTCTACAAGGGCAAACATATCCTTTGATTTTTCTCCGATTGCCTTTGAAGAAACTCTAAACTTCTTATAGTACTTCTTAGGGTCTTTATAGTCTACAATGGAGCTAATGCTTGTATCAATACCACCGGTCTTTAGGAATAGTTCTGTTTCCATGTCCTTGTAGGAGTGGTTTTTAGTTGAAACCTTTGTTAGCATATCGGAAAGTAATGCAATATATTGTATGTCTTCCTTTTCTGCCCACTCTAAGTCAAAGGCAAGGGTAATATAGTTTATCTTACCTGTGAAAAGGTCGTGATAAAGCACAACATGGTTATCCTTTTTTATCTCCTCTGTAGGAATTTCTAAAACTTTTCTCTCGATGTCATCAAGTTTAAGCTTTGGAATAGTATTTTTTTCTTCTTCGCTATCTTCAGTGTTTTGGAATTTTTCAAGAACTCTATTTTGTTCAAAAAGCTCTTCCAATTCCTCTTCGCTTAAGCTGTCCTTATACTCTTGAAGTTTTTTGTCCACTTCTTTGTCCTTTTCCATATTCATTCCAGGAGTAGCTTCAAGAGAAATAATAACCTTGTTTGGATTGTTTAAAATCTTTTCTTCAATATACTTTTCAAAGTAGTCGGTGCCAATTTTTTCTCTAATCTTTGAAAGCACATCTTCAAACTTGAAGTTAATAGTAGGGTCCTTGTCATATAGCCAAGTGTCAAGGCAGTTTATAAAGTAGATTATACCCTTAGTAGCAAAGTTTTCAGCCTCTCTTATGTTGTACTCCATCTTGTTTATGGCAGCTTCAATCTTCTTAGAGTCCATTCCATCTTTAACAATCTTTTTAAGCTCATCTTCAATTATATTTTTAAACTGTTCCTTTTTATCCTTTGAAGTGTTAATAGCCACAAGACCAAGGCCCATTTCCATTCCGTCGGTGTAAAGTCCGTCAATGTCTTCGCCGATGCTACTTTCTAGTAGAGCAAGCTTTAGAGGAGAACCGTCGTTTTCGAATAAAGTGTCTCTTATAATGGAGTTTGTTAGTGCATCCACTGGGTCATATTTAAATCCAGATCTAACACCATAGATAAGCATGTCCTTGTTCTTAGGATCTTCATCGGAAGAGATTGAATATGAGACATTAAAGTCTCTCTCCTTATCAAAATCTTTTTGGATTTCAATTTTTGAATCGATTTCGTCCTCTTCAAAATGTGATAGATATTCTTCGTCAATAAACTTTAACTGATCATCAGTGTTCATGTCACCATATATAAAGATAAATGAGTTTGATGGATGGTATAGCTTGTCATAAAAGCCAACAAACTCTTCATATGAAAGGCTTGGAATATCATATGGATAGCCGCCGGACTCGTTACCGTAGATTGAGTCAGGGAAAAGTCCCTTTGCAAACTCTTGGTACATTATTGTGTCCTTAGAAGAGTATGCACCCTTCATTTCGTTATACACAACGCCTTTATAACTTAACTTGTCGTCTTTGTTTTTTAATTCATAGTGCCATCCCTCTTGTAAAAAGATTTCTTTTTTAGTCCTTACTGCAGGGAAGAACACGGCGTCAAGATACACATCCATTAGGTTGTGAAAGTCTTTATCGTTTCTGCTGGCAATAGGGTAGATGGTCTTGTCAGAAAATGTCATGGCATTTAAAAAAGTTTGAAGAGATGTCTTTAACATATCCATAAAAGGCTCTCTTGTCTTAAACTTTCTTGAACCATTTAACACACAGTGTTCAAGTATATGGGCAACTCCCGTAGAGTTATAAGGTGGAGTCCTAAAGCCAATACCAAACACCTTGTTGTCGTCATCATTTTCAACGGCCATTAGCCTTGCCTTTGTCTTCTCATGTTCAAAAATTTTAACATTTGAAGAAATATCATCTATAAATTCTTCTGAAATTAATTTAAATCCATTTGTTGTCATAAATACCTCTCTTTCTATAAGTTATTATAACATTTGAAAAAGAATTTTACGACTTTAACATGGTTGGACTGTTTTCTTCTTTAATATATAATAGAGTAGTAATGGATATAATAATGATAGGATAATAAAATTAAAATATGGAGGAAAAATGAAATTAATATCATGGAATGTTAACGGACTTAGGGCTTGTATGAAAAAGGGATTTATGGACTTCTACAACGAAGTAGACCCAGATGTTATTGGGCTACAGGAAATAAAGATGCAAGAGCATCAATGGGAGTTTGAATTTCCTGGAAAATTTGTATATATAAATTCAGCAGAAAGACCAGGGTACTCAGGTACGGCAGTAATAAGTAAAATAGAACCACTTAGCGTGAGGTACGGCATAGGCGTACCTGAACACGATGACGAAGGTAGAGTAATAACATGCGAGTTTGAAGACTTTTTCTTTGTAACATGCTACACGCCAAATTCAAAGAGAGGCCTTGAAAGGCTTGAGTATAGAACAACTGTGTGGGAAAAATTATTTAGAGAGTATTTAAAAACCCTTGAAGAGTCAAAACCAGTTGTACTATGTGGTGACTTAAACGTGGCACATAAGGAGATTGACCTTAAAAACCCTGACACCAATAGAAGAAATGCAGGCTTTACCGACGAAGAGAGAACTGAAATGACAAAGCTACTTGACTCAGGCTTTGTGGACACATTTAGATACTTTTATCCAGATGCAACGGACAGATACAGTTGGTGGTCATACTTTGCAAAGTCTAGAGATAGAAACATAGGCTGGAGGATTGACTATTTTTTAGTGTCAGAAGCTTTAAAAGAGAATTTAGTTTCTGCGGACATATTGGACCAAGTTATGGGTTCAGATCACTGTCCTGTGGAATTAAATATAAAATTTTAGGAGGTAATATATGAAACTATCAGCAAGAAACCAATTGAAGGGAAAAGTAATAGACATTCAAGAAGGCGCAGTAAATGGCATCGTGAAAATTGACATTGGAGGAGGAAATATAATCTCATCCACAATCTCAATGAATGCAATTAAAGAACTTAACTTAGAAGTGGGCAAGGAAGCTTACGCAGTTATAAAAGCTACATCAGTAATGGTGGGAATAGACGAATAGAAAATATCCGGTACTTAATGTGAATTAGGTACCGGATTTTTTATTTAATTCTAAACAAAATTAATGTTTGCAATCGGTATCATATTTGCTTATAATTAATTTAACAAATTAAATTATTAAAATAAAAGTAATTTAGGAGGAAGTTATGGAAAATAAACCAAGGAAGAAGATATCTTTAAGAAGTCTTGACCAGGTGCAGTTTTTTGCCACAGCAGCCATGGCGGTGCTTTCGATTATTACGATTATTATAGCCATAGTTATGGGACAAGCTGCGGACAAAATGGGTTATGACAACTTAGATGATATTGGCAAAACGATTAAAGCAATTTATAGGATTTATAATTTTTATAATCTAATACTCATAGCTCTTGTGGTGGCGCTTTTAATATTTTTATACACCACATTTATACGAAATAAGCTTGGCAAAAATTTTCTAACTGTGCAAAATATTATTTCGTGTATTACCTATGGGATTTTTGTAATTGACTTTATACTATTTAGACCAATCCTAAGTGTTTTAAGAGCCAGCAAGAGGGCTTTAAAAAACATTCAAAATTTAGATTTTGGATCCTTTGGACAAATAGAGCAGTTTATGCAAAATCTTTCGAGAATTTCAGAAGAGAGAGTTGCAGCGGCGGGAATATTTTTTGTAATTGGAATGATTCTTGCAATAGTTTTGTCCGTAATGTTATTCAGAAGAATTTACCAAGGACAACGCTCCATAAATGTAGAAAGGGAAGTGTCTGGATTTACTGAAGTCATAAAAGAAAAAAGTCAAATGGCGAAGGAATTAATTCAAAATCAAGTAAATGAATTTAAAGAGACAGACTACGAAGACTATGTTGGTGAGGAAAAACTTTCAGAGAGAAGAGAAAACCCTGAAAGAAATAATCTTGTACCTTCAAAGGAAGATGTGCATGTAGCAAGTGAACTTCCACAAAATAATAGTCCTTATGAAAATTATCAAGAAGATAAAAGTTCATATCAAGATTATGAAAGGGAAACTCAAAACTACTATAACGAAAACAGAAAACCTGTTAATAAAAAATTATTGGCGTCAATTTTAATCGCAGGAATACTACTTATATCTGCCATTTTCATAGTACCAAAGGTGCTTTATGCAATGAAGCCCGATGCAGTAATTTCAACTAAGAACATGGACATTGAAATAGAAGTAACTGGATTTGACGGAAATGGAACAGCCACAGCAACCCTTGTAGGCGAACCTGAAATAAGTGAAGTAAAAAATGTTATGGATGAAGATGCGCTGTTAAAATATATTAAGGAGCAAGAGGTTAAACTTTCTAAATCAGAAGGCCTTAAAAATGGCGACAAGGTAAAGGCAGTATTTGAACTTAAACCAAACGATAGATATAAAATTGAAATTGACAAAGATAAAATTGAAAAAGAAATTAAAGTTGAAGGCTTAGAAGTATTTATAAATTCCTACAAGGAAATAGAACCGAACATTATAAAGAAATTAGACCAGGAGTTTAAGTCTCGAATCAATAATGACACAGGTTTTTGGAATGTTGAAAAGTTACGAATCCAAAGACTTGGTTCATATGAGTATAAAGTTTCTGACAATGACATTAAGACTGGAAACTTCTCAAGGGAAGACTATACCTTTGCAAATGTGTACAAAGTAAGCTACAGATATTTTGACAAAACTGAAACGGAATATGTGGCATATGCTGCTAACAACTTCCAAGAGGCCAATGGCGCATATAGATATAATGTGAAAAATTTAATCTCTAGGGATGACTTAGATGATTTACTAAACTCACTGCAGTTTGATGGCTATACAAAAATTGATGAGCTTAAAGAGGAAGAAGCTCCTAAGGAAGAGCCAACGGAAGCTACGGAAGATACTACTGAAAAAGAAAATAGTGAAGTTATAGCAAGTGACAAGCTTAGTAGAATTGCATCAAACTATGAAAACACCACAAGATACGTGGACAAAGTGGCAAACTTAAGGGACGGTCCATCGGTAAATGCTCCACTAATAAAGACTTTTAAAGCAGGAACACCAGTACAAGTTCTCTATACAGAAATAAACGACAACATAAGAGTTTGGTGTTATGTTAGAGTTGAAACGAGTGAGGAATTCTATGAAGGATGGATGTCCCATAGGGTTATACATTAGAAGAGTAGTGTATGATGGAAGAAAAGATTAAAGAGTTTTGGAGAAAATTTTGCGAAGAAAAAAATATTTCTATAGATACTTCCTTTGATGCGTGGTCATTTGGAAATAGCAAGGACATGGCAGACGAACTCTCTGATTTAGTAAACAGAGGAATTAAAACTGCCACTACTTCAGCGTATGAACTTTATGAAGAAGGAGAAGCTATGCCTAAAGTTGGGGACTATAGCATTATATTGAATGGTTCAAGTGACCCAGTATGTATTATACAAACCAAGGTTATATATGTTATTCCCTACTATCTAATAACTCCAGAACACGCTTATCATGAAGGAGAGGGAGATAGAAGTTATAAATATTGGAGAAAGGCTCATGACGATTTTTTCATTGAAGAATATAAAAACTATGGAAAAGTATTTTATGAGCAAGCTCCAATGTTATGCGAAGTTTTTGAAAAAGTTTATTAGAGACCGACACTTATAATAGGTGTCGGTTTTGTTATATAATCATATTAGAGGTGCATAATGAAAAGACAGGACTATGATATGGCTTTTATGTTGCAATATGAAAATGTGGCTTGGTATGAAGATGGGCGTGTTCGAATTTTGGATAGAAGAGTTTATCCGGTGGAAGTTTCCTTTGTGTACTGTAGTAGCTACGTTGAAGTTGCAAAGGCGATTAGGGATATGGTAACTCAATCTGCAGGTCCATATACCGCATGTGGCATGGGCATGGCTCTTGCCGCATATGAATGTAGAAACAAAAGTGAAGAGAAACAACTTGAATTTATGAAAGAGGCTGCCCGTGCACTTACCTACTCGAGACCTACAACTTCAAATAGAATGGGTAAGGTCTGTAGAAACTCATTAAAAGTTTTTGAAAAGGCATTAGCTGAAGGGCGCGCCACAGATAAAGCTATTTTTGATTTGACCATTGAATCTTTAAACAGGCGTTACTCTACTATGACTGTAGTGGGAAAGCATCTAGTAAGTTTAATGGAAAATAACTTCAATGTTATGACCCAATGTTTTGGAGAGACCATCGTAGGCACAATGCTTCGTGAGGCAAGGGAGAAGGGACTTAATCTTCGTCTATGGGTTCCAGAGACAAGACCCTACTTTCAAGGTTCCAGATTAACTGCATCGGTATGTCATGATATGGGCTTTGACACAACTGTAATTACGGATAACATGGTAAGCCAATTGCTTAAGGAAAAAGATATTAATATCTTTACATCTGCAGCAGACTCCATAACCATGGACGGATATGTTGTAAATAAAATTGGCACTTACCAAATTGCAATTTCTGCTAAGTATCATCATGTGCCATATTTTGTAACGGGGATTCCCGATGTTGATAAAAAAAGTATAGACGAAGTAAAGATAGAGTACAGGGACGAGAGGGAAGTCCTTGAGGCAAGGGGAGTTAGAAATGCTATGGAAGGCGTGAAGGGATACTATCCATCCTTTGACATAACGCCGCCTCATCTTATTTCAGGGGTGGTTACTGACAAGGGCATCTATACCCCATATAACTTAGAGGAATATTATAAAAGTGAAGTAAAGGAGTTTTATTAATGAGATTTTTAGAACAGAGACAGGAACTTGTAGATGGAGGTAACGCCCTTTTAGATCTTGGGTTAACAAAGGGGACTGGAGGAAACCTTTCAATATTTATTAGGGAAGAAAAATTAATGCTAATAACCCCATCGGGAATTGAGTATCCAAAGTTAAAACCAGAGGACATGGTATTAATGGATTTAAATGGCAATGTGGTTGAAGGAAGTTTAAAACCATCATCAGAACATAGAATGCACTCTATCATCTATGAAAACAGAGATGACATTGACGCAGTGGTTCACTCACACACAACTTACTGTGCAGCGGTTTCATGTTTAAGACAGAGCCTTCCAGCTGTGCACTATATGATTGCAGTGGCCGGTGGCAAGGACGTTCCATGTGCCGAGTACGCAACCTTTGGCACTGAAGAACTAGCCCAAAACGCAATAAAGGCAATGGGTGACAGACGTGCGGTGCTACTTGCAAACCATGGACTACTTGCAGGAGCAAAGGACATAAAAAATGCGATTAATATAACTGACGAATTGGAATTTGTTTCAAAGTTATACTTTTTAACTAAGTCCGTTGGTAGTCCCGTTATTCTTCCTGATGATGAAATGGAACTTATGCTTGAAAAGTTCAAGACCTATGGAAATATAAAGGAAAAGTAATGGAATATAAATTGCTTGACCAAGAAAGTGGGGTTGAATACGCAGTTAGTAAAAAGTTATTTCAAAGTGATGAAAAAATAACTTGCCAAGAGATCGGGGATGGAAATATAAATTATGTGTTTAGACTTAAAGGAGAGAAAAAGTCCTATATATTTAAACAGGCAGATGAATTACTTCGCTCATCACAGAGACCACTGAGCCAAAACCGTATGGACATTGAAGCCTTTATGCTTAACTACTACAACAAGTCCACTCCAAAGTTTTCCCCAAAATTATATTTCTATGACAGGGACTTGAAGTTAATCGTCATGGAAGATTTATTTGATTATAAAAATCTTCGACATGAGTATATGAATGGTAATTTTTATCAAGGTACAACAAAAAAACTTGGAGAATTTTGTGTAAAGAGCCTTCTTCCCACAACGATTTTTTACATGGATTTAAACAAGAGAAGAAAATTACAGTCTATGATATGTAATGAAGACATGTGTAACATTACAGAGGACTTGGTTTTAACAGAGCCATTTATAGATTATAAAAAGAGAAATGTCATTACTGAAGGCCTTGAAAAATACGTTGAAGAAAATATTTATAATGATAGAAATTTACAGCTTAGGGCAGCTATACTAAAGGAAAAGTTTGTAAATGATAAACAGGCCCTTATACACGGGGACCTACACACTGGATCCATATTTGTGAAAGAGGGCAGTGTAAAGATAATAGACCCAGAGTTTGCAACCTTTGCACCCATAGGCTACGACCTTGGCAATGTACTTGCAAATCTATTTTTTGCCCTTATATACAATGAAGAGGTTTTAAAAAATCTTGAGGGATCAAATGAAATAAAACGTCATATAGAAATTTTTATTAAGTCACTTTATAGCAGTTTTGCAGAGTATTTTAAAAAGAAAAAGGTAATTGACCCAAGTTTTAATAACAAAAACTTTATAAATAAGACCATTCAGGACTACATGACTGATATGTATTCATTTTGTGGCACAGAGCTTTTAAGGCGCACCATCGGCGACTCCAAGGTGTTGGAGCTTACTTCAATAGATGATTTAAAGACAAGACAGCGAATGGATAAACTATTGATTAACTTTGCTAAGCATTTAATTGTTAGTCCAGAAAGTTTAGGGTACACAAATGTTATAAAAACTTATGAGTCTTGGCATAATGACATTAATCTAATATAATGGTATCTATGTTTAAAGCATTAGAAAGAAAAGGAAATGTACATGAGACAAGATGAATTAAATAATAGGATTGAAGAACACTTAGAAAGATATAAGAATGAAGTCTTAAAGATTGAAGGCGAGGGCACCACAGTAGAGTTAAAGGATAACTTTATCGATGGAAGCTACAATCTTTTAAAGAAGTATTACAAAGGCGAGGAAATAAAAAAATATGGCAATGACTTAAAATCTTCCAAGATACTTGGAATGAATTTATTTCTTCCAATTTTGGAAAACAAGAAACTTGCTACTGATTTTATTTCACATATTATAGAGAGGGAAAATCTTGGAGAAGTAACCCATGTTCAATTTGACAAGGTTGTAAATAACGACGTAAACAACAGCATAGATTTATATGTGGAGATGTCTTCAGGAGTTAGAATCTATTTTGAGTTTACCTATTGGGAGGACCACTTCGGTTCATTTAATGGAGATAACAACCACGACATGTGGGAGAAAGAATTTTCAAAGCAAGTGGAAAAATCTTTTAATCTAGATGACATTACAAGAGAAGAATTTTGTAAAAATTTTAGAATAAATAGAAATGTATCTATTCTTGAAAATAAAAATGATTACACTGTGTTTATGTATCCATTTGAAAACGACCCTCTTAAGGAGAGAATGGAAGAATTTGACTACGAAAATCTAATAGAAATTGATTTACATGAAATACTTTACTTCATATTGAAGAGGGATTTAACGGAAGAAGAGGAAGAGTACTTTAGAGAATTTACAAGAAAATATTTGATTTACTAATTGGGCTGCTACTAAGCGGCTCTTTTTTATTGCTCTGTTTTGTTATTTTTACAGTAGGGTATAAAGAATATAGTGTAATTTTAAGAGAAAGGGAGTAAATAAATGAAAATAGGTTTAATTATAAATCCAGTTGCAGGTATTGGTGGCTCGGTAGGGCTAAAGGGAAGTGACGGAGAGGAAACTCAAAAGCTTGCCCTTGAAAGAGGCGGAAAGTTTTTATCAAATAGCAAGGCAAAGACAGCTCTTAAAGAGGTTGTGGACCTAAAGGATAAAATAGAATTTTTTACCGGCGCAGGGAAGATGGGTGAAGATGTTTTAAAGGAACTTGGCTTTAACTACAAGGTTATTGGAGAAAAGAAAGAACATACCACATCTGAAGATACAGAGTTTATCGCTGGAGAATTGAAAAAGGAAAATGTGGACTTAATTCTATTTGCCGGTGGGGATGGTACTGCAAGAAATATATTTAACGCAGTAGAAGTTTCCATTCCATGTATTGGTATCCCAGCGGGAGTTAAGATTCACTCTGCGGTTTATGCAAACAACCCAAAGGACGCAGGTCTTGTAATAAGAGAATACGTTCAAGACAAGGACTCCATTGTAACTGCACATTCAGAAGTTATGGATATTGACGAGGAAAAATTTAGACAAAATGTGCTTCAAGCAAAACTATATGGCTATCTTGATGTGCCAAGGGTTGAAAAATTAATGCAATCATCAAAGTCCAGCTCATCAACATCAGTTGAAGAGATTGAAGGAATTGCAGAAGAATTAGAAAAAATAATGAAGGACAAAGACGACGACATGGTTTATGTTGTAGGTACCGGTGGAACTGTAAACTCTGTTATGAGAGACATTGGATATGACGTTTCACTTCTTGGAGTGGACATAATCTATAAGGGCGAAATCGTATTAAAAGAAGCTACAGAAAATCAAATCTACGACTTTATAAAGGATAAAAAGGCAACGCTTATTGTTACAGTTATAGGTGGACAAGGCCATGTCTTTGGTAGAGGAAATCAACAACTTAGCCCAAGGATCATAAGACATATTGGCAAAGACAATATAATAATTATTGCAACCCATGCAAAGCTATATTCAATTGCCGACGGAGTTATTAAAGCGGACACTTCCGACCCTGAACTTGACGAAGAACTAAAGGGATACTGGAAGATATTGATTAATTACAACCACACTATAGTATTTAAATTAGACTAGGAGATAAAATGTTAGATAGATTTTTAAACTATATTAGTATTGACACACAAAGTGACGACAAAAGCAAAAGCTGTCCATCAACAAAGGGACAGCTTGAACTTGGTAAGCTACTTGTAAAAGAGCTTAAAGAAATAGGAATAGATAACGCAGAGCTTGACGAACATGGATACATCTATGCATCCATTGATGGAACAGTGAAAAACGCACCAAAGATTGGACTAATCGCCCATATGGACACTGCCCTTGAAATGCCAGGAAAATGTGACAAACCACAAATTGTGGAAGAGTACAAGGGTGGGGACATTGTACTAAATGAAAAGTATAAGTTAACTGAAGAAGAGTTTCCATTTTTAAAGGATTTAATTGGTCACAAGATCGTCACAACAGATGGAACTACATTACTTGGTGCAGACGACAAGGCGGGAGTTTCCATAGTTATGGAAGCGGCGAAATTTTTCATGAACAATAGAGATTTAAAATTTGGCGACATTAAAATCGGCTTTACTCCCGATGAAGAAATTGGCAGGGGAGCAGATTTATTTGACGTGGAAAAATTTGGTGCCGACTTTGCATATACCATTGACGGCGGTCCTGTGGGAGAGCTTGAATACGAAAACTTCAACGCTGCAACTGCCACATTGGAAATTGAAGGAAAGGCAGTTCACCCAGGCTCTGCAAAAAATGTTTTAATAAACGCACTACTACTGGCGCAGGAGTTTAATCAAATGCTTCCTGCAAATGAAAGACCGGAACACTCTGAAAAGTACGAAGGATTTTATATGCTTCACGAAATCAAAGGGACTTCAGCACAGGCAGAAGTAGTTTATATAATCAGGGACTTCTTTAAAGATAGCTTCCAAGAAAAGAAGGATTTGATGCAAAATGCCGTTGACTTTTTAAATAAGAAATATGGAGAGTGTATAAAGTTAAACATAGAGGACTCCTACTACAATATGAGAGAAAAGGTGGAACCACATATTGAAATAGTTAATCTGGCAAAAAATGCAATTTCACAAGCGGGACTAACTCCAATTATAAAGCCAATTAGAGGTGGCACCGACGGAGCGAGACTATCTTTCATGGGTCTACCAACACCAAACCTATTTACAGGTGGGTACAACTACCATGGAAGATACGAAATAGTTTCTGTGGACCTTATGGAAAAATCTCTTGAAGTGGTTAAAAATATTATTTTAAACAACGCAGAAGGTAAGTAATGAATAGCTTAGAAAATTTAAAACCACAGAGGGTATTTTATTATTTTAAAAAGTTAATGGATATACCAAGACCCAGTGGATTTGAAAAAGAAGTTTCAGACTATTTGGTAGAAACTGGTAAAAAACTTGGCTTTGAAACCTATCAAGATGAATATTTAAATGTAATTTTAAAAAGAAGTGCCTCAACAGGCTATGAAGATGTGCCGAAGGTGGTACTACAAGGTCATATGGACATGGTTGGGTCAAAACTTTCTGACTCAAACCACGACTTCACAAAAGATCCAATTATCCCAGTGGTGGAAAATGGATTTCTAATGGCGAAGGACACAACCCTTGGTGCTGACAATGGAATTGCTATTGCCATAGCACTTGCCATAATGGAAGACGAAAACTACATTGGCCCACAGATAGAACTTCTTGTTACAACGGAAGAAGAAACCAGCATGAATGGTGCATTAAAACTTTCTGACGAAGTTTTAGAAGGGGACTACCTTATAAACATTGACTCTGAAGAAGAGGGCATTCTCACAGTGGGATCCGCAGGAGGACTGACTGTTTTCGTTGAAGAAGAAATTCAAAATGATGGCGATAAAGAGGGCTTTGAAATAAAAGTTAGTGGACTCAAAGGTGGCCACTCTGGAATGCAAATTCATGAAGACAGAGGCAATGCAGTAAAAATTTTAGGAAGCTTCTTAGCGGAACTAAAAGATATTTCCATTGGCGAATTTAGCTGCGGCACTTTGGACAATGTTATTCCATCGGAAGGATTTGTAAAGGTCTATGGAAATGATATAGAAGCACTTGAAGAGGCGAAGGAAAAAATAATTTCTAAATATGAAACTCTTTTAGGGGAGCTTCAAATAAATATAGTTAAAACCACAGGAAAAAGCTACTCAAAAGAGCAATCACAAAGGCTTATTAAAGCTATAAATGAACTTCCAACGGGAGTTAACTCCTTTATGAAGGACGGAACAGTTGAGTCTTCCAACAACCTTGCCTTTGTAAAAGAAGATGATGGAAAGATTAAAATTGAAATTTCCCTACGTTCTTCTGAAAATCATGTGTTAAAAGAACTAAAAGAAAAAATCACAAAAGTTTTGGATGAAAGTGGATTTAATTATGAAATCGGCGCAAGATATCCAAGTTGGGAGTATAAAGAGGATTCAAAACTTCGAGTGCTTGCTCAAGATGTTTATAAGAAAATGGAAGGAAGAGACTTTGAAACCATCGTAATTCATGCGGGCCTTGAATGTGGAGCAATTTATGAAAAATATCCAAACATGGACATAATTTCAATTGGACCAAACATAACAGGTGCCCACTCGGTAAAGGAAAGACTTGAAATAAAATCCGTGGAAAGAGTGTACGACTACTTGGTGGAACTATTAAAGGAAATAAAATAATGAAGCATGGTGAAAGCCATGCATTTTTATAAAGAAATTTACGAAAAATACTTTTAAAATTATCATCTTTAATATAAACTTATCACATAGGAGATGGAATGAAGCTAATAACCACGAAGCAAAAGCATATTATAAAAGTTTTAAGCATATACAAAGATGGAAGACGAAGCCTTAAGGAAAAGGGCGTTAATCAGTGGCAGGATGAAGGGCCAAGCCTTGAGAGTTTACTTAGAGACATGGAAAATAATTTTTCGTATGTTCTTGAAGATGGAGAAGAAATAGTTGGCACAACTGCAGTTACAGAAGGCATTGACAAGACCTATTTAGAAATAGACGGAGCTTGGCTAAATGGGGAGGACTATGTAACGGTACATAGATTTGCCGTATCAAGAGTTTGCAGAGGCAAGGGCTATGGAAAGAAGATGTTTAAAGAAATAGAAGAACTTGCAAAATCAAAAGGAATTAAAAACATTAGAGTGGACACCCATAAAGACAATGACAACATGAAGGGGCTTTTAGAGAGCCTTGGGTATAAATACTGTGGAATTATTCGCCTAGAAAATGGCGATTTAAGAAATGCATATCAAAAGGAGTTGAAATAATGAAATACGAAATAGTTGGAGACAACCTTCCAGTACTTAAAGTGAAACTTGAAAATGGAGAAAGCATAATAACAGAAGGTGGCGGCATGAGCTGGATGACACCAAACCTAAAGATGGAAACTACATCAAGAGGAGGAGTAGGAAAGGCCATAGGAAGACTTTTTAGCGGTGAAAAGATGTTTCAAAACAGATACACCTGCGTAAATGGAGTTGACGGAGAAATTGCAATTGCATCATCATTTCCTGGAAGTATCTTAGCCTTTGACATCGAAGATGGAGAAATAATTGCGCAAAAGTCTGCCTTTCTAGCGTGTGAAGAAGGCGTTGACCTTTCAGTGCAATTCCAAAAGAAACTTAGCACAGGCTTCTTCGGTGGTGAAGGATTTATTATGCAAAGACTGTCAGGACATGGCAAGGCATTTGTAGAAATAGATGGCCACTGTGAGATCATAGAACTAAACCCAGGAGAAAAAATAGTTATAAGCACTGGCAACCTTGCAGCAATGGACGCCACTTGTGACATGGAAATAAAATCTGTAGAAGGCCTAAAGAATATGTTTTTAGGCGGCGAAGGCGTGTTCAATACAGTTGTTACAGGCCCGGGCAAAGTATATCTACAAGGTATGCCAATATCTCAAATAGCAAATTTAATAATGGCAAATTCTGTTAAAGTGAATGACTAAAAACAAAGGCTATGAGCTTTCTCATGGCCTTTTAAATTACGGTTTAATAAATAGGGAATTTTTTGCCAATTTGGATTATAATATGCTATAAAATTAGATTTTTATTATGAGGTAGATATGGGACTAAAAAAAGAAATTGGAATGTATAAAAAGGGAAAAAATAATTGTATAACAGATGTTGAAGGTGTTAAGGTAGGACAAGTTACAATTAAAACTGGGGATGTTCAAACTGGTGTTACTGCCATAGTGCCGAAGGAAAATATTTTTAAAGAAAAACTACTAGCCGCAAGCCATGTGGTAAATGGTTTTGCAAAACCACAGGGGCTAATTCAAATTGATGAACTTGGCACCCTTGAAGCACCAATCATATTAACCAACACCCTTTCAGTGGGGACGGCACTAACTGCATCGGTAAAATATATGCTTGAACAAAATCCCGAAATAGGAGTGGACACTGGCACTATAAACTGCCCAGTGCTTGAATGTAATGATATGAGACTAAACGACATTAGAGGTCTTCATGTTACAGAAGAACATGTGCTTGAAGCTATAACAAGTGCATCAGTGGACTTTGAAGAGGGCGCCGTTGGTGCAGGGCGTGGCATGAGATGCCATGAACTAAAGGGCGGAATTGGAACTTCTTCAAGGGTGGTTTACTATGATAGGGACTATAACATCGGAGTTTTAGTTCTTACTAACCATGCAAAGTTTCATGAACTGACCATAGAGGGAAAAAACATAAAAGCACTTAGGGAAGAGAGTTTACAAAAACAAATACCTGTGGACAAGGAAAAGGAACAGGGTTCAATAATAATTATTATTGCAACGGACCTTCCACTTTCATCAAGACAACTAAAAAGGGTTTGCAAGAGAGCCATGTCGGGAATTTCAAGAACAGGAGCAAACTCCGGAAATGGCAGTGGAGAAATTGCGCTTGCTTTTTCAACTTATAATAAAGTCCCTCATGAAAGGGAAGAGTTTGTAGATATTAAATGCTTAAGTGATGATAAGATTGACGATGTTTTTTCAGCTACAATAGATGCGATTTACGAAAGTATCTTAAGCTCCATGATTCACGCAGAAAGTGTAAAGGGATACAAGGACTTTGAAGTGGAATCTTTAAGGGATGTACTTGAAGAAATTTCAGAATTTGAAGAATATTTAAAATAAAAAGAGTCAGTATTTTGATATTACACTAAAATACTGACTTTATTTTTAGAATAAGATGTGCATAAAGATTGAACCAATTATGATTGCAAGAATTGTTCTTTCAATGAACACAACTATAAGCTCCCATAATTTTATAGGCAACTTTGCAGACATCATTACAACTATTGTTTCAGCAAAGAATATTATTTGTGAAATTGAAACTGAAACAACTAGGAATCTTGCTTGTGGATCAAGCACTGGCACTTTTTCTGCTATTAATAGTACAGGCAAGAACATCTCTGCTATACCAACAGGAAAACTTGCAGCAATTTCTGTTGCGTTAGGTACTCTCAATAGAGTAAGAAGTGGCACGAAAAGTTTACCTAAAAATGTAAATATAGGTGTGTTTTCAGCAAGTATCAAAGCACCTGTACCTATGGCGCAAAGTGAAGTAACTACCTTTGGTATAACTTCCACGCTGTCCTTAAGACTTGATTTGATTTCACCTCCAAGTGGTGGAGCTAAGAATGCTTTCTTAACTGCTCTTTTTCCACCAGTTGAAAAGATGCTATTAGAAGTAGATTTAGTATTATCAATATCTTCTTTAGTTTGCACCTTGCCATTTGGATAGACATCTCTCTTCTTACTAAAAGGAGGGATTCTTCCAACTATACCTGAAATCATAAGTGTCATAACTGCAGACACAAGATAAACTAGCGCAAAGTGATCTTGAAGTCCTGCGGTTTTAATTACCATGTAGGCAAAACCTACAGATACTGCAGAGAAACCTGTAGCAACTAGAACAGCTTCTTTCTCTGTGTACACTCCTCTACGGTATAACTTGTTTGTAACAAGTACACCAACTGAACTACTGGAAAGGAATGAAACTAGTGCGTTTATTGCAGCTCTTCCAGGTAGTTTGAAAACTGGTCTCATAAGTGGCTCCATCAAAGTTCCTATTAAATCTATAAAGCCGTAGTTGATTAAGAATGGCATACAGAATGATGAAACCAATATTATCCAAAATACTGCAACAGCAATTGATGGAATTACTGTACCACCAGTTGATGGTCCAACAATAATTTCAGGGCCATTAAATGAAGTTGTTGCATTAAGTGTATATAGTAGGGCAAATGCGGCACCGATTGAATAGATTAGTGGATGGATCATAGAGTCACCATGATAGTAGTCATAGATCTTACCACTCTTCGCAAAGTACTTGCCATATATACTAAGTAGTGCGGTCCCTATGGTTATTAATGTTACAAACCATAGTCCATAAATTCCAGTTAAGTTCATAAGTCCGTTATAAATTATTCCAAAAGTAATGTCGGTTTTGCCGTCAATTGTAATTGGAATAAAAAAGATAAAGATTGCTATAGCTGTGAAAATCAAACTTTTAGCAATCCCTTTTTTTCTATCATTTGGTTTTAAATCGAAAGAGTCTAACTGATGTAAGTCTTCGAGATCTAAATTTAGATCTCGAATTTCTGACTTACTAAGAGCTCCTCTAAAATTGATTTGCTCTTTCATTATTTTTGTTTCGCTTTCTTATTTAATGCAAGGATTGATAAGAATTCAAAGATTAAGTTAGCAGCAAGTAGAGAAGTTATTTCTGCATGGTCATATGGAGGTGCAACTTCAACTACGTCCATTCCAACAAAGTTCAATCCTTCTAATCTTCTGATAATATCTACACCTTCAAGTGAAGTGTATCCACCTACTTCAGGAGTACCTGTACCAGGTGCATAAGCAGGGTCTATAAAGTCTATATCAAAAGTTAAGAATACTTTGTTATCTCCGATAATTTCTTTAGCCTTTTTAATTGTTTCAGGAATTCCCATTTCACGAACTTTGTAAGTAGGGATAAGAGTTAATCCTAAATCCTTAGCTAGTTTAAATTCTCCAGCATCATATAGAGATCCTCTCATACCAATTTGTACTGATTTGTGAGGGTCAATTAGTCCTTCTTCAATTGCTCTTCTAAATGGAGTTCCGTGATTGTACTTTTCTCCAAATACTGTGTCGTTAATGTCAGCGTGAGAGTCAAAGTGAAGTAGTGATACAGGTCCGTGTTCCTTTGCTACTGCTCTAAGTTCTCCAAGAGTTATAGAGTGGTCTCCACCAAGAGCTATTGGAATAGCGCCTGCTTTTAATATTTCGCTTGCAAATTTTTCAATTGCATCATATGTTGGATGTATGTATCCAGGAACAACGTTAACGTCTCCAAGATCTCCACCCTTTAGGTAGTCAAGAATATTAACTTCGTGTACAGGATTGTTAGTCTTCATCATTACAGAAATGTTTCTTATAGCTTGAGGACCAAATCTTGCCCCAACTCTGTATGAACAAGCTGTATCAAAAGGAATTCCGTAGATTGCGAAGTCTAGTCCTTCTGCATTGTCAAATCTTTGCATACGCATAAAGTTTCCTGTGTTAACAAATCTTGGTGAAGCAAATGCTGTTGCTGGTTGTTTAATATTTTTTTCTGTCATTTTTAATTACCCCTTTAAAATTTTTCTAAATTGTTTTCCTTGCAAGAAATTATTTATAAACAAAGTATATGGGGTAATGGTTATAAATGCAAGTTTTGAAGGCGAAAAAGATGATAAAAAACAGAGGAAAACATTCCCTCAGCAAAGATTGAGATTGGAAAAAATTCCAAAATTAATAAATTGTTCTAAAGAATGGGAAATATGAATAAAAAAACTTTCGGAAAAAATTCCAAGTATTTGGAAAATTTTCCGAAAAGATATGTTACAAAAATGTAATATTTAAATTAAATCTCTCAATTTTCTTTCGAAGAGTTGATTCATTTATCCCCGCAAGGATTGAAAGTTCTTTAATTGAAGACACTTGCTTGCTGTATTCAAGAATAAGTTTCTTCTCATAACTTTCAACTTTTTCTTTAAAAGTTTTGCCGTCATCAATCTTAGTGTAAAAATTATTTATAAATTCTTCCACATGTTCCACGTCAATTATATCGGTGTCGCTGGTGACAACGAGCCTTTCAATTATGTTTTCCAGCTCACGCACATTGCCGGGCCAACTGTAATTAATTAAAAACTTTTTACAATTTGGAGAAATTGATTTGTCCTCGTTGTAAAACTCATTATACTTGTTCATAAACAGATTTATTAGTGGAATAACATCTTCGCCTCTCTCCCTAAGTGGAGGGATTTTAATCGGTATGATGTTAAGTAGATAGTACAAATCCATTCTAAACTTGCCATCGGAAATATTTTTACTGATATTTTCATTTGACGCAGCTATAATTCTTATGCTAGGACTACCTCCCTGAGATTTCATAGAATTTTTTATTCTATTTAATTCATACACAAGCCTTTGCTGACATGGTAGTGGCATATCTGCAATCTCGTCAATAAATAAAGTTCCGACTTCCGCTTGCTTAAGCAGAGAACCGTTATAACTATTTTTTTCATCAAACAGTTCCTTTTCAATAATCGATTTTGGAATTGCAGAACAATCTACCTTTATAAAGGGCTTGTCACTTCTAAGGGAATTGTCATGGATGTACTTTGCAAACATGGTCTTTCCACATCCCGGCTCCCCAAATAAAAATATGGGCGTTTCCATTTTTGAAACTCTGTTTGCAACTTTCATAATCCTCTGCATAGCCTTGGAATTTGAAATAATAACTCCTTCCTTTAAAAATTTTGAATTATATCTTGACAGGTTTTGGGCCATGGAGTTATTTTCCACAAGCAAATCTTGAAGTTGTAAAGTCATATCACGTAGCGCCTTTGAGTCCTTAACAAATACAACTACAGCTTCCAAGTCTTTGCCCTTCATAATAGGAACTCCAGCAGAAATAACTACCTTGTCATTTATATGTTGAATAACTTCTTTTTGCTTGCACGACTCTATGACATCCAGTGCGACTGACGTTGAAAATAGTCCAGTCTTCACCAAGTCTTTCATGTTTTTGCCTAAAATTTCTTCCTTTGAAATTCCATCAATTTCTTCAGCTAATTTATTATAATATAGAGTTGTCCCAGTAGAATCAACTATATGTATGCCCTGATTGGAATTGTCCAGAACTTTAATTAAAAAATTCTTGTTTATTATGCTCTTAGTCACAATCATTCACCCCTACAAATATCATCATGTACCTTTTCTGCAATGCTAATTAGCTTTTCTCTTTCATTAATCTTAGGTTCTCCAATAATCTGCTTCAACAGATACTTTAAAACTTTTTTTATGTTTTTCCCTTCATACCCAATCTCAATCATATCACTTCCATTAACAGCAAGGTCCGAAAGCCTTGTAGGCCCTTCGTAAACTTTCCTATATGCTTCTTTTACTTTTTCAAGATTATCCAAACGGTTAATGTAGTATGGATTTTGTGCTGAGATGTCCGCCTTTTCCATTTCAAGTAAATCTAAAAAGTCGTCATAGGTAAAGCCTCTGTCAACAACAAACTTCATAATTGACCTTAACTTTGTGTTTAGCACAGTGTCATGAAATTCTATTATTTTAAGAATGTGATTTTTGTCTTCATTTGAAAACTTTAGACGATTTAAAATGTCTCGGGCAAGTTCAACAGAATACTTGCTGTGAAAATAAAAGTGGTCCGTGCCATCTTCTCCAGTGGTCTTTGCGGGAACTTTACCAAGGTCGTGAAGAAGTGCCACATACTTTAGCCTTACATCCTCTTTAATCTTCGTCAATGCCATCAAGCTGTGGTCACCTACATTATAAACATGAAAGCTATTATTTTGTGTGGTCTTAAACATGGCATCAATTTCTGGAAACAAAACCCTAAACACGCCACAGTTATATAACATACGGAGATTTTCAAAGTTTGATTCAAGAAGAATCTTGTTAAGTTCCTCTCTAATACGCTCCATGGCAATCTCTTTTAAAAGAGGAACGCTTTTACAAAGACTTGAAAGCGTTTTTTCTTCAATTATATAATTAAATCGACTGGCAAACCTAAAGGCACGCATAATTCTAAGGGCGTCTTCTTCAAATCTCTTCGAAGGTTCACCGACAGCTCTAATAATACCACTTTCAAGGTCAGTCTTTCCATCAAATGGGTCAATGACTTCATTGTTAAAAAAGTCATAGGCCATGGCGTTAATAGTAAAGTCCCTGCGCTTCAAATCTTCAACAAGGTCCGTTGTAAAACTTACAGATGAAGGGTGCCTACTATCCACATACTCATGGTCATACCTCATGGTGGTTACTTCATATATCTTTTCATTTAAAAGAACGCCAATGGTTCCAAACTTTTCACCAAGGTGGATGGTCTTTTGCTCCTTAAAAACCTCCAAAGTTTCACTTGGAGTTGCATCGGTGGTAATATCAAAATCCCCAGGAGTTTTTCCAAGGAGGCTGTCCCTAACACAGCCTCCAACAGGATAGGCGGAAAAACCATATTCTTTAAATCTCTTTAATATATAAATTACCTCTTTAGGTAGATTCATAAGACCACATCCTATTTAAAAATATCGTAATCTAACTCATCATAACTTTCTATAAATTGATTTGCCAAAGACTTTATAATCTCCTCATCATGAAAAGAAGCCTCGTCAGATATTGCAATAATATTTCCATTTAGATTGCTAACGGTTTCGATGCAGTATAGTGCATCTTCAAAGACAACCGTATTAGGCATATCACAATCAAGCCTTAAAGCCGCCTTCTTCCAGTACATAGGATCATTCTTGTGATGATTTATGTTGTCACAGGTTTGAACAAACTCAAAATACTCTATCAAATCCTTGGCCTTAAGAGCTTCCACCGCAATATGTTCAGGAGTTGCAGTTGCAACAGCCATCTTGATACCATCTGATTTCAACCTCTCCAAACAGTCAATCACCCCTGGCTTTAACGCAAACTCATTTATATATCCATGAAGCATTAGCCCCAAGATGTTATTATAAGATTCATTTGGGTCTTCGCTAAGGCCAAAGTCTCTTTTAATATTATTTATTATATTATGCATGGACAGTCCAATTAAAGACTTTTTATAATCGTCATCAAAGACGATTCCAAGGTCTTTGAAATAGTCTTCAATAACAGTGCCCCACTTTGGCATTGAGTCTATGATGGTGCCATCCATGTCAAAAATTGCAGTTTTTTTCATTGAATACCTCCTAAGGTAAGTATAACATGAGAGGGGATAAATTTTTAAAATTCAATTAAAAAAGGTTTAAGTCAGAGGCGTTAAAACTTATTTTTATTTTTGTTCCCACATTTTCTTTGCTGGAAATATTAAAGGTAAATGAATTTGGAAACATCAATTTAAATCTGGAATATACATTATTAATTCCTACATTTTCGTTAAAGACTTTTTCATTTAATAGAATTTTATTTATTTCGTTAAGCTTTTCAGAATTAATTCCTATTCCGTTATCGATTATTTCTAAGTAGCAAACATCTTCCGGTTTTTGTAATATTATTTTTAGTGTTCCCATTTCTTCGGTATCTTTAAAAGCGTGTTTAAAAACATTTTCTACTAAGGGCTGCAATGAAAAATATGGTATTATTACATCAAGTGCAGATTCATCAACTTCTAAGCTATAATCAAATTTTTTGCTGAATCTAATTTGTTGTATGTTTAGATAGTCTTGAATACACCTAAGCTCCTTTCTAATGGTTGTCGAATTGTCGGTATAAGAAAATACATATCTCAGCATATTGCTAAAACTAAAAATCATATCACTGGCTTCAGGGCTTCTATCTAATGAAATTAATCGAGATATACTGTTTAATACATTGAATATAAAGTGAGGCATTATCTGTTTTTGCAAAGTGGAATATTTCATTTTTGCAAGTTCTGATTCCAAAATTAAATTTTGTTTTTCTACTTCAAACAATATTTCTTTTTGTTTGCCAAGTTCCTCTGCATATATCCTATTGGCACTAAGTTGTATTATATAGTCTGTAATATTATTCAATGCTATTACTGTGGATTCAATTTCTTCATCGGACATTTCTGGGATTTCATTAAAGTAAACATCTAATAGTTTATTGTCTAAATCAACAGGCCAATTCTTCTTAACTTCCTTATAATATTTTGAGTCCTTATTACATCTAACTTGTCCAGCGGTCAACGCACCTAATAGAACATCATTCAAATATAGGGGAATGGCTATATTTATCAATCCAGCATGACAAAGGTATACGCTTGGTTCGTTGGTAGCTTTAGACTCTTTTATTGCGGCTTTATTACATTCCTTGCAGTTATGAGATCCTTTTTCAGATGAGTTAATTAAAGTACAAAATCTACAAAAATTACCACCTTTTCCTATATGATTTCCTTCTTCATCTACAAAAACAACCCCAAAACCTGTAGCGTGTCCAAAAGAATTTTCGAGTTCTTTCTGTTTATTTCTGGGAATTAATTTATTTATTGAATTTGTCATTTTTTTCTCTTCTCTCCATTGGTGTCATTTTAAATCTTGAATTAAAAGATCGATAAAATTGTTGCTTATTTTTAAATCCTGAAAGATTCCATATATCAGAAATCTTGAGATCTGTTGTATCAATCAGTTCCAAAGCTCTATTGAGTCTCAACGTTTCTATATAGCTGTCAACTGTTATATTTTCCTCTTGTTTAAAAACTCTACTCAAATAAGTTTTGTTCACAAAAAAGATATTGCTAATTTCATTTAGTCCTATTTCGGGATTAGAAAAATTGTTTTCTATAAAATTTTTTATTATTGTCACAGAATAAGTTTCTTCAGACCTTATATTAAAGGATTCTATACAAATTTTCTTTAACGATTTATTTATGTTTGAAAATGTCAGGTCGTCTTCTAAAAATGAAGATAGATGACCGAATATATTATACTTTGTGCTTTTAATGTTCCTCAATGTGGTTTCTATTGATAATAGAAAATGATCAATATATGTCATTTTAGCTCTGTGATTTATTTGATTTGCAATTAATAATGAAAGGGATTCGACGATTTCTAGTCCCGCTGACAAGTTATTGTTTATTAAATTTTCGTTGAATAAATCAATTGTTTCAACTAATTTAAATCTATCTTCGGTTGAATTACTAAGAATGGATTTGCTTTCATCAATAAAATCAAATAAGTTTTCTATAGTTTTTATAATTTTTGATTCCTCTGTTGGCTTAAGTAAGTAATCATTAAATCCGTACTTTATGGCTTGTTTGGCATATTGAAATTCAGAATAGGCTGAATTGAGAATAATTTTAATATCTGGATTATATCTTTTTATTAATTTACCTGCCTCAACACCGTTTTGCAAAGGCATTGATATATCCATAATAACAAGGTCGGGGTTTAATTGTTTTGTCAATTTAACTGCGTCACGCCCGTTGTTACATGTTCCTATGACCTTCATATTTTTGTTTTTATTTATTATGTATGACAAATACTCAAGCTCCAAAGATTCATCTTCGGCAATAAAAATTTTTATCATTGAACTTCACCTCAGTAAATAAATGATACTAAATAAGATAAAAAAAGCAACTGCTAGTTGTTAACGTTTCCACTATAATAATATTAACATCAATAAAAAGAGATGCAAAATATAGGAGGTATATTATGAGGGTAAATGAAAGACATTGTTCTTTTTACTATGAAAAAGAACAGATTAATGGAAAGTTGGAGTTCAATCTTGAAACGACGGCATTATTGATAGTTGATTTACAAAATTATTTTGTGAATAGACCAGATTATGATTTGAATAATCCTTCGGAAAAAGATGAAGCAGAAAGATGGAAATATTTTTATGACAGAATTGACAACGTTATTCTTCCAAACAACAAGAAGCTTCTTACAGAAGCAAGAGAAAAGGGAATGTTAGTGTCATATGCAACAATTGTTACTCAACTTTCAAACGGAAGAGATAGATCATTATCTCAAAAAGAAAGTGGATTTAATAATCTTATGATTCCAAAAGGAAGTGAAGAAGCAAAAGTTCATGAGTCTATAAAACCTATAGAAGATGAATTAGTTATTGAAAAAACTACAGACTCTGCATTAACGGGATCAAATTTAAGATTGCTGTACAGAAATTGTGGCATAACAGATGTAATAGTTACAGGAGTATTTACAGATCAATGTGTGTCAGGAACCGTTAGAAGCTTAGCAGATGAGAGCTTTAAAGTTTGGTTAGTTGAAGATGCTTGTGCTGCAGCAACAGAAGAAATACAAAATCATGAGTTAAAAGTATTAAATAATATTTATTGTAATGTTGTAAATACAGAAGAAGTACTTGACTTTGTAAGGAGCAAATAATGAAAGATAATAAATTAAAGAAAAATTTATCCATTTTTAACATGATAGCTCTATCATCGGGAGCGGTAATAGGTGGATGGTTAGCCGAAGCGCCTTATTGGTTTAAAACAACAGGTGCAGGAGCAGCTTTTATATTCCCAATACTAGCATTACTATTAATTCCAGTTGGATTAGCTTTTGGTGAGCTGACTGCAATGTTACCTTTTGCATCAGGTGTAGATATTTGGACTACAAATGCATTTGATCACAGAATGGGTTTTGGAGTTCAATGGATGATGTTTTTGGTGCAGGTTGTTGAACCACCTTTAATGGCGTTTATATTTGGTACTGTAATAAACCATTTTATTCCACTAAGTCAAATGCAAATCTTAATAATCGCTTTGGTAATTGTTACAATTTGGTTTATTGCTTCTAACTATGATATAAAACTTGCTGGAACTTTATCAACAATATTTTTTGTAGTAATGATTGCTGCAAGTTTAATAGTATCATTTACATTCTTGTTCAGTGGAAAGTGGTCAATAGAAAACATAAATACTAGTGGTGGATTTTTCCCTATGGGTAGTAAGGGAGTATTTATAGCCATGGCGGTTTTCTCTTTGAAATATATAGGTTTTGAAATGGCCCCTACACTTATTGAGGAAACTAACTTCCCAGCTAAAGATATATGGAAGGTTATCGCATCTGCACTTCTTATTCCAGCTATTCTGTATTTTATTGTAGTAATGGCTATTGGAGGATTGGCTCCATGGCAAGAAATTAGTGAAATGACAATGCCAGAGCCACAACTTGTAGCTTTACATGGACTACCTAAAATAATAGGAATAGTTGCAATTATATCTGGACTACTACACGCATTTACAACACTTATGGGATTCTGGACATCTTCTACTAGAGTTCTTTACGGAGCTGCAGAGCTTAATCAACTCCCAAAAGCTTTTAGTAAGATAAATAAACATGGACAACCATATATTTCAAATATTGTAGTTTATGTATTTACAATCCTATTTTGTTTCTTTAGTGGTAGTAACTGGGTTCAATATATTTACGCAATTTCAAGTATAGCGGCAGGTGTTGTATACTTTGTATCATGTGTAAATGTGCTTGTATTAAGAAAGAAACATCCTGAATGGGAAAGACCTTTTAAGGCCCCAGGTGGAGTACCTATGATGATTTGTGGTATGATTATATCTGTTTGGCTTATGATAGGAGCTGGTTTGGAATTAGATAAGGGAGGATATATTTCTCTATTAGCATTCGTAGTTGTAGGATTTATCGTATATTTCATTGACAAATCATACAGAAAATCTGATCCAAATAAACAACCAATAACTTTAACTCCAGAGGATATAGATAAGTATTAATAAAATATTCTAAACAAAAAACTACTCCATGCCCTGCAGGCAGGAGTAGTTTTTACTTTTTTACTTAAGCACTAAAAAGTCTTTAAGTGTACTAGAACTTTCTAAAAATGTTATTCTACCTTTGTTCTCAAGTCTTGTGCTTGAAACTGCGTTTATAAATGGGGAAACTCTTTTTCCATTTACATAGTGGTAGCCATAGGAGTGAACCATCATTGGTATACCTTGTTCGTTTACTCCCAGGTACATTACTGTGTGTCCTGGCATGTATAGTGCACTGCCCGGGTTTTGTTTTTTCAATAGTTTTTCTTTTGCGCTATTTCCGCCGGAGATTTTAAAGTTTACTTTTTTACCAACCACGTCAGTTTCTTGAGCCGATGCATTTCTTGCCATCTTTATCCCAAAGGATCTATACACATCTCTTATAAAGCCGGAGCAGTCTCTAGTGTTATTTGAGTGACCCCATCCATATTTTTCTCCTTGAAACTTCAGTGACTGTGCTATTACATTTGCTTGTGTAAATGGCATGTAGCCCTTAACTGCGTCTGTATTTTTTATTGTAACTTCTGTTGTTTTAAAAGTATTTCCCGCCACTGGCATTAGTACTTTAAAGAAGTTACCTTCTTCACTTACTAGGGGAAGGTAGGTTCCCATGTCGAGATAGCGACCATCTTTTAATTTAATCTGTCTACTGGTGATGGTTACAAATGACTTTGATTTAATATTTTTAATATTGTCCTTTGACACAATCATTATATCTTTTTTTGGAATCCAACCTTCGTAGTCAGCACAAACTACATTTGCCCAGCTTTGGTCTTTACTATATCCCTTAATTGCAACTTCGTCCCATGGAAATAGTCCTGTTTCTGCGTTGTAGTCGTCATATGTGGCAGGGTCTCTAAATGACTTGCCGAGAGGTTTTTTCTTTAATACGGTCCTCTTTGCAATATACCCATACTCTTTGGCTTTTATTTCGAATGGTTCAAACATATATGGAGATAGTGAGATATTCTTTTTGTTTATTGCATCTATTTCGCCTTCTGTATAAATAACATCCCTTGAGTAGTTGTTAAAGTAGTCAAAGTATTCAAAGGAAGTTTTATTTTTTGGAACTTCTTTTTTAGCCGCTGGATTTACAACGCCATCGTCAACTGAATTCTTGCCACCAACAACATAGATTGATTCACTTTTATTTAAAAATTCTCTGCTATTTGAATCTAAATTCTTTCCGTCCGTTAAAATAATTGCCGCCTCCTTTTTAAAACTTAATGTGCCTGCAGCAAGACCGTCGATAAAGCTATATCCATTTACAAGGGCGGTGTTTTTATAACCTGATGCCTTGGAAATGTTAAGTGATGTTTCAAAACGGTTTATGCCGGAAATTCTCTTAGTTGCATCAATGTATTTAAATGTATTTTCTGAAACGGAAGACTTGCCTCCAAGGACTGTTTTAGGAGCTTCCTTTTCTTTTAAATAAGTGGAAGGACTGTTGTTGTTAACAAGGATTAGTGGCTTATCTCCCTTTGCAAGTGAAGAAGACGCAACTGCATCTGCTACTTCAGAAGCTACAAGATAACCATTTACATCAGTGTGTTTAGAAATTTCTTCACTGATTAGTTCTGATGTTTCGTATCTGTTTTTTCCACCAAGTCTAATAACATTATCTACATACTGCTTAAGTTTTTCTTCTGTATCTTCAGAGATGGATGAATTTCCACCTAAAATGTAGATTACATTTGGATTAATTCGATTTATCTCATCCATGGTTTCCTTTGGAATTTCTCCTTGATTTGTTAAAAGTAATGTTCCAGAGGCGGAGTTTGCCAACACCCCTCCTGGAAGGGCGTCTATAAATGAATAACCGTTTGCCAGTACAACTGTTTTATTTTCCCTTTCAAGTTCATTTGAATCTAAAACTCTTTTTGAAATTTCCACTGCAGTTTGAAATCTATTTGAACCGCTTATTCTAGTAAACTGTCTATCTTTTGCATAGCCCGTTGAAGCTAAGGCAATTGTTAGACCAAGAGCTAAAATTATTTTTTTCTTTTTCATAATTCACCGTCCATTTCTATTTTCATTAAGCATACCACAATCTAAAAAGCATGTGAAATAAAAAAGCCTTGGGTCTCCCCAAGGTCAAAATTAAAATGCCCAGTTACCATCTTTAAAGATGTATTCAACTTCTCCATTTGGAAGTTCGCCGGTTATTTCAAGGTCCTTTGAACCAACCATAAAGTCTTCGTGGATAAGTGAGTCGTTTACACCGGCTTCAAGTAACTCTTCGTCGGATAGGTCAACACCACCCTTGATACAAGTTGGATATGCCTTACCAAATGCAAAGTGACATGAAGCATTTTCGTCAAACAATGTGTTGTAGAAAAGTAATCCAGAGTTTGAAATTGGACTGTCATATGGAACAAGTGCAACTTCCCCAAGGTATTTTGCATTTTCGTCTACGTCGAATAGGTCTGTTAGATGTTGTTTTCCAACCTTTGCGTCGTAGTCAACAACCTTTCCGTTTTCAAATGTGAATACCATTTCGTCAACAAGGTTGCCCGACATATTAAGTGGCTTTGTAGAATATAGTTTTCCATTAACGCCAGTTCTCTTAGGAAGTGTAAATACTTCTTCTGTAGGCATGTTTGCAATAAACACATCGCCCTTTGCATTTTCAGAGCCACCGGAAATCCAAATATGATTTTCAGGAAGTTCTACTTCTAAATCGGTTCCCAGTGAGTTTTTATAATGAAGCATTTTGTATTGCTTTTCATTTAATACGGCTGCGTGTCTGTCCATAACGCCAATATGTTCATCCCATGCAGCAACGGGGTCATCTTGGTCTGTTCTTGTGGTGTAGAAGATTGCGTTCCAAAGTTTTTCCATTGCCTCATCTTCAGAAACATCTGGGAAGACTCTCTTTGCCCAGCCTACAGTAGGAACTGACACAACGCACCATGAGTTTAGGTCGTTCATTGTGTATTTCATATTTTCTTTGTTGGCAGCAGAAAAGGCCTTGCTCCATGTTGCAATCTTTTTAGGATCAACATCTTTTAAAAGTTCAGGATCTGTTGCTGCAACAGATATTACACATGCACCCTTTTCCATGTAGTACTTTGTTCTTTGAACCATCCAGTCTGGAACTTCTTCAAAGTGTTCCACAGGTGCGTTTTCAAATTTCATTAATGTAAGAGGGTCATCGGACCATTGCATTACAACTTCAACGGCACCTCTTTCATATGCTTTCTTTGCAACAAGTCTTGCGAAGTCTGCTCTTTCAACTGGACAACGTAGTATCACAGGTTGTCCCTTTTGAACATTAACACCCTTTTTAACTACTAAGTCAGCTAATTTTTCCATATTTTTTTCGATATTTGTCATTTAATCACCTCATATTCAATATTGCCTACTTAATTGTATACCCAAAATGAAAAGGTAGTAATATAATTATAGATGAAAATGTTTTAATATGTTTACATGGGTATATAAAAACTAGTATTAATTAGGAGGGAAACATGGATATACTTAAAATGGTTGATAGAAAAGATGTTGACGAAAGATACACTTGGGATTTAAGTCTCATCTTTAAAAATAAAGAAGAAATGTTAAAACAGGTTGATGAGATAAAGGTTTTAGTTGAAAAATTTATAAATGAATTTGACAAAATGTATGAAGATAAAAAAATAGTCAAAGAAGCACTTGATTTATACTGTGAAATTTTAGAAAAGGCATACCTTGCATGGGACTATGTGTCACTAAATGTTGAAACTGATTACAACAATGGAGAAAACTTCAAACTGCTATCAGAAGTGGATAATATTTTAAGTGACCAAATGGCAAAGATTTCTTTCTTTAAGATTAGACTATTAAACACCGACGAAAAAGTTTTAAATGAATTAAAGGAAGATGAAAAATACGGTTCATTTATAGAAAGAACATTAGAAGATAAGCCATATGTGCTATCGGAAGAAACTGAAAAGGCAATTGCAAAGATGACTCCACTTAATTCATTTTATTCAATTTACAATGCAATTAAGTTACAAGACATGGCCTTTCCAGACTTTGAAGCAAATGGAGAGAAGAAACCTCTTTCATATAACCTCTACGAAGGAACTTATGAAGGTTCCAACGACACAGAAATAAGAAGAAATTCATATAAAGAGTTTTACAAAGTCTTAGAAGCTCACAAAAACTCAACCGCCGCCGCATACCTTGGAGAGTGCCAAAAGATGAAGGTGCTTTCTGAACTAAGGGGTTACGACAGTGTGTTTGACTTCTTATTACACGACCAAAGGGTGGACAGAGAGCTTTACAATAGACAACTAGATGTTATCATGGAAGAACTTTCTCCAATTATGAGAAAGTATGCAAAGATATTAAAGAGAAATCACAACCTGGACAAGATGACCTACATGGACTTAAAGGTGGATCCAATTACGGGATTTGAAAGGGAAATATCTGTTGAAGAGTCAAAGGAATTAATTAAAGAAGGCCTTGCAGTGCTTGGAGAAGAGTACGGCGAAATGCTTGAAGAAGCCTTTAACGATAGATGGATTGACTTTGTAAACAACCACGGCAAGTCAACAGGAGCCTTTTGTTCATCACCTTATGGTGCAAATTCTTTCGTGCTTATTAACTGGACTGGCACAATGACAGAGGCAATGACCCTTGCCCACGAACTTGGCCATGCAGGACAGGGCAAGTACACCAACGAAAACTGCAATATCTTAGACACCGACCTTTCACTATACTTAGTAGAAGCTCCTTCAACAGCAAACGAACTCATTATGGGAAGGGAGCTTTTGAAAAAGGCAAAGAGCGAAGATGAAGCAAAGTATTTAAAGGGACAAATCATAGCAAGAACCTACTACCACAACTTTGTAACCCACTTTATAGAAGGATATTACCAAAGGGAAGTTCTAAAATTAATTGACGAAGGAAAGTCTTTTACTGCCGAAGACCTTTCAGAAATATTCCTAGACACATTAAAGAAGTTCTGGGGAGATGAAGTTGAACTTACAAAGGGAGCTGAACTAACATGGATGAGACAACCACATTACTACATGGGACTTTATCCATACACCTACTCAGCTGGACTAACAATAGGAACACAAGTTGCAAAGCTAATTGAAAAAGACCCATCAAACGCAAAGAACTGGATTGAAGTTTTAAAAACCGGTGGAAAACTAAAACCACTTGACTATGCAAAGGCCGCTGGAGTTGACATTTCCACTGACGAACCACTTATAGACACAATAAAATATATTGGCTCTCTAGTGGAGGCGCTGGAATAATGTATACCCTTGGCTTTATTGGATTTGGTAACATGGGCAAGGCAATGGCCCTTGGTGCGATAAATAACGGTTATAATAAAGAAGAGATTGTGTTTTCGAAATTGTCGGACATAAAAGCTGTGGAAGAAGAGACGGGCATAAAGGGATTTGAAAACAACATTGATGTTGCAAAAAATTCTAAAATAATTATCCTTGCCATAAAGCCCTATCAATATGAAAAGGTGATTAGTGAAATAAAAGACCACGTTGATATAAATAGCATTGTGGTTCCCATAACACCTAGCTTTACAATGGAAGAGATTAGAGAACTTTTCGAAAGAGATGTTAAAGTTGCACGCATTATGCCAAACACTCCTGCCATGGTAAATTGTGGAATAACGGGAGTTTGCTTTACAGATAATATGACCGGCGTCGAAAAAGAAACAGTATTAAAGTTTTTAAGATCCTTTGGAGAAATTATCGAAGTAGAAGAGCATTTAATAGCGGCGGTATCTTCAGTAAGTGGTTCAGGCCCTGCATATATCTACATGCTAATAGAAGCCATGGCGGACATGGCGGTGTCAGCGGGAATAAAGAGAAAAGACGCCTATAAACTTTCAGCAAAGACAGTTGAAGGTGCGGCTAAGATGGTGCTTGAAACCAAAAAACATCCGGGAGAACTTAAAGACGACGTTTGCTCTCCACTGGGAAGTACCATACAAGGCGTAATGGAACTTGAAGAAAATGGATTTAGAGGAAGTATAATAAAGGGACTTAAAAAGACTCTAGATAGATTTAACGAGATGAACGAAGATAAATAGAGGAGACCTTTTTTATCAAAGGGGGAAGACATGAAGGACTTATTAATAATTGTAGATATGCAAAATGATTTTGTTTCAGGAAGCCTTGGAACAGAAGAAGCAAAAAAAATAGTTTCAAATGTGGTGGACGTGGCGAAGAACTTTGATGGAGATATTTATTTTACAAGGGACACTCACGAAGAAGACTACCTTGAAACACAAGAAGGAAAAAATCTTCCAGTTAAACATTGTATTAAAGGAACCGAAGGCTGGGAAATAATTGACGAACTAAAGGGCTTTGTAAAGGACAATGTAATAGACAAAGTGACCTTTGGATCAAAGGAGCTTGTTGAAAAGCTGGACAAAATAAACAAGGCCGAAGGAATAAAATCAGTGACACTAGTTGGCCTTTGTACCGACATCTGCGTTATATCAAATGCACTAATGCTAAAGGGCTTTATGCCAGAAGTTCCGATTAAAGTTATTGCAAATGCATGTGCCGGAGTAACACCGGAAAGCCACGAAAGGGCATTAGAGTCAATGAAGACCTGCCAAGTTAGTGTGGAGTAGAATTAATTGATAGAATATTAAAATGAAATTAGAAATTAAAGAAGTAGTAGATGAAAATTCTAAAATAGAAATAAGCGAAAAAATTTTATACAATTTACCTAAATGGTTTGGAAGAGAGGAAAGCATAAGAGAGTATGTTAAAGAGTCAACTAAATTGCCTTTGATTGCTTGCACCTATAAAGATGAACCAGTGGGATTTATTGTGATGAAAGAGACTGGAAAGGACACTTGTGAAATTTTTGTGATGGGAGTACTCGAAGAGTACCACAGAAATGGTATTGGAAGCATCTTAAACAATTCCTATGAGGAACTTGCAAAGAAAAAAGGATACACCTATTCACAAGTAAAGACAGTGCAAAAAGGTAAATATCAAGAGTATGATATAACGAATAGTTTCTACAAATCTATGGGTTATTCAGAATTTGAATGCTTCCCAACACTATGGGATAAAGATAATCCATGCCAGATATATGTAAAATATCTTAACAAATAAAGCGGAGAGTTCTCCGTTT
>NZ_JBBKBD010000013.1:0-50590 GCF_037890055.1 Lagierella sp. ICN-221743
TAGTTTAACGCAGTAAACCATATGATTGAAAGGAATCTGTGTTATATGCTATAATTAAACTGATAATTGATATCATCTAAGTGAAAGAAGGTGCTTAACTGTGACTTTATATAAGAGTATATTGATAGGTCTTTTGGGTTCATTCTTGATGTTTTTGGGAGATATGATTTTATATTATGATTCTAATGATTACGATAGCAAGGATACTATAAATAATATTATTGGCATAATGAAAAACGTTAACATAAAAAGATTATATCTTGGTGGTCTGTTAGGTCCAATATGTGCCTTTATTTATTGTAACGGGTTTTACCATATTGTTTTATCAGGTCGCGAAAATAATTTAACTTTTGGCTGGATTGTATTTTAATAAATGTTTTAGGAATGATATTTGGTGGAGCTTATCATATTCAATGTGCCTACTTAGGTCTTTTATCAAGGCACGAAAATAAGGGAGCCCTTGATGAATTTTTAAAATTTTTAAAATTTCAAGCAAAAATAGTTTTTGGGATAATGGCACTTGCAAATATAGGAATAGCATTGTTAATTGTATTTGGACTCACAGTATTTCCAAGCTGGCAAGCCCTATTTACACCTATATTTCTTATAATTCTCACTCCTCTTGTTGGAAGATTGCCAAAGGGCCTACATATGATTATTCGCGGAGGTTGGCTTAACATAATATATTTTATTTACTACTTATCTTTACTTATTAGCTTTAGTTAAAAATTTTTAGGAGAGAAGCTATGAAACTTTTATATTTTTTTGATGACAAAATAAAACCTATTACCATGAGCGGAAAATTTTACTGCAAGCCAGAAGATACCGGTATTTTGTGCGAAGGAATAAGTGCTATTAGAGAATATGATGTCAATTTATGGCTCTATACGAAAAATGGTAGAACCATTGCTTTTGATAGTGGACACATTAATTATGATTCTATAGATAGCGAGTTTGAGAAAATAAAAATAAATCCGGATAAAATCGAACATTTATTTTTAACACACTTAGATGTTGATCACGCTGGTGGAATTGATATAAAAGGCAGAAATATTTTTCCAAATGCTCATGTCTACATGGGTGCTGATGAAGAGAAATATATGACAAGAGAGATTCGACGAAAAGTAATATTTCATAACTGTGTGAAAATTGCTGATGGGTGGACTCCTATCAAAGATATTTCAATCTTTGAGGTTGATGGAATAAAGGTGGAAGCCATTCCTGTTCCCGGCCACACAGTAGGTCACACTGTTTACGTAGTCGATGACAAGATTTTAATTTCTGGAGATTGCCTTGCCATTAATGAAAATGGTGGCTATGCCTTCTTTGATTTTTTCACTCAAGATCCAAAGAAGAATAAAGACTCTTTAATTAAACTAAGAGATAAATTAAAAGATTATAATTTAGAATATGTTTGTACAGGACATAGTGGAATACATCCTTATTCTGCAAAGATTTTTAAACACATCGATAAGAGTGCAAACTTTGGTAAGAAAACTCCCTTTCATAGAGATGGGGAATACAATCCTTTTGATAAAAAAACAAAGCCTGACTACAAAAACTGGGTTCCTAAAAGATTGTTGAAGGCTAAGATTACTGAAAGTATAGTATGTCTTATTTTATTTATCATATTTGGTGCAAGTGACCTCATTCTTCAAGGAAGGCAAAGGACTATCTGGGAAATTATTTTGGGACTTGCAGTCTTGATACTTTTATTCTTTTCAATCATGCTTTCTCACATGTATCGAACTTTTGATTACAAGGGTAAGAGAAAACTTGCCAAAACTATTATAGAAGGCGTCGCAGAGTATGTAAAGATCCCAGACGGCGGACTTGGACTTGATGTAGGATGTGGTAGTGGTGCACTTACCATAGCCTGTGCAAAAAGAAATCCAAAAGCGACTATGGTGGGTTGTGACATATGGAGTGGGTCTTACAAGAGTGAATTTTCAAAGAAGCTCTGCCTGGACAATGCTAGGTCTGAGGGAGTAGAAAATGTGAGATTTGAAGAAGGAAATGCAGTGGGTCTTCCTTTTGAAGATGAAAGCTTTGATCTAGTGACAAGCAACTATGTTTATCACAATATAATTGGACATAATAAGCAGAAACTTCTATTAGAAACTTTACGTGTACTCAAAAAAGGTGGCACATTCGTTATACATGACATAATGAAGAAATCAAATTACGGCAATATACAAAAATTTATTGAAAAATTGAAAGCGGAAGGATACGAAGACATAAAACTTATTGATACGACCAATGGAATGTTTGTTGGGCATAGAGAAGCTGTGTTTTTAGGACTTTACGGTTCAACTCTTCTTATTGGGAGAAAATAAAAATCCATATAAATTACCATAAAAAATTTTAGAAAATTAATAGAAGAAGCAGATGATTTAAGCAATGATAACCCCATGGCATACAATGAGATGTTCGCCCTTACCTTTCTTGCTCCATATATAGTAAGTAAGAAAAAAATACTGGCGGAGGCATCCAAAAAATGATCCATAGCATTCTTTATTTTATTTCAGGCGGTAAAGAATGAACCTAAGTTATAATAATAAATATTGGTGAAAATTTGCAAAATTAAGATTAATTGATTATTAAGGGAGTAGAATAAAATGAGTATAACTTATAAAATTGCATCAGAAATAGTAAGACTTCTTGGGGTCAAAAAAATGTTTTTAAAGAACAAGGAAGAGATGCTTGAGTATGCAAAGGGAGAAAACGCAAAGGCGGTATTTGATTTAGATAAGGCAAAGAAGAGAGCCGAGAGAAAAAATTACTATCTCATAGATAGAGATGTTATGGGATACAGGCTTATCTCCTATCAAAAGAATAAAAGCCCTGCTGAGGGAGTGGTGCTACATTTTTTCGGCGGAGGAATGATTACACAACCTGACAAATTGGATTTTGCACTGGCTGAAAGAATAATGGAACAAACTGGCAAAGACGTATGGTTTTTATTTTATCCCCTTTGCTCGGAAGATGTAAAGATAGATAAGACCTATGAAGTTTGTTTTGAAACCTATAGGCTGATGACCCAAATATATAAGGCAGAAAACATAAGTGTCCTTGGATTTTCATCAGGCGCTGGTTTAGCCCTAGGAATTTTTTTGCATAATAATGCATTAGGCAGACCTTTACCAATGGCTGGGAAAATAATTTCAGTATCTCCTGGTGGACTTCCAGATGTAAGTCTTGATGAAAATAAAGAAGTATGGGAAAAATTAAATGAACTTAATCATAAAGACATAATGATTGAACCTACTTATTTTAAAACTGCAAGGGAAATCGTAAAAGGAGATGCAGACTTACCTGAATATATGTTAGACGGAACAAAGGGAGATTTTTCAGACTTTCCAAAAACTTACTTTTATTACGGAGGAAATGAATGTCTTTATGCTTTTGCAGAATACTTTAAAAAGGCAATGGAAAAACATAATGCTCCATATAAAATCATTGTGGGTGAAGGAATGTGCCACTGTTATCCACTTTTAAGATTTTTTAGAGAAGGTAGAGAGGCGCAGGATGAAATTATTGAATTATTAAAGTCTTAATATTACAAAGATATAAGAAAAGTTTATAAGAGGGAAAAATGAACTTTATAACATTTGGAAATAGAAATAATAAGTCAATATTATTTATTCATGGACTTGCCTCTACTGCAGACCTATGCTTCAAACCTCTGCTTCCTTATTTTCAAGATTATTTTGTAATTTTCTGTGAATTGGACGGACATTATGGGACCGATCCCAAAGATTTGACATCCTTGGAAGAAACCGTAGATTCCATAGAAAGCTACATATTAAATCAAATGGGTGGAATTGTCTATGGACTATGTGGATTTTCTATGGGAGCAACCATCGCAGTAGAACTCATTGGAAGAGGAAATATTTCTGCTTCGAAAGTCCTTTTAGATGCGGCTATTACAGCCGAGTTGGGCTTGATGGCAAGACCTTTGACCTATGCTTTTATCATTGGAACAAGTAGAACCAAAAATAAAAAGCCAATACCTAAATTTTTATTAGATAAGATTATGGGCAAAGATAATCTAAGTGTAATCGAAATGATGTATCCGCAAATTTCAAAAAATACGATTAAAAATGCTTGTAAGTTTATTTATCATTACAAGCCCCCAAAAAATCTAAGCAAGTTTTCAAACCCAGTAATGTTTTGGAGGGGAAGCGAAGAGCCAATCCCTTCTAAAAGTGAAAAAATATTAAGAGAGTATCTTCCACAAATGGATACAGAAGTATTTGAAGGAATGGGGCACGGACAATTTCTCCACGAACATCCCCAAGAATATGCTGAGAAACTAAAAATCTTTTTGGAAAATAAATAAGGAGATTATTATGGATATAACAAGAGCTATATTAGATGGAATTGCAATGGCTGCTATCTTTAACGGACCAGTGGCAGCTTTTGTACTGATTAACCCAAGATTTTTCTTCGATTCCTATCCAAAGGCAATTCAAAATTCTGCTCCAGATAAGATGACAAAAAAAGAAAAAAGAATAAATTTAATACTTACGATTATAATTTCAGGGATTGTATTTATATATGGAGTGACCTCTCTTTTACATACAGGAATAAGAGGACTTAGAGATCTTTTCTGGATGAGCTATATTCAGTGGATAATATTAAACTTGGGAGATTTCCTTTTGTTGGATCTACTTTTGTTTCAAGGAAGATACAAGGATAGGATAGTCATACCAGGCACAGAAGGGCATGAGGACTACGAATTTGGAAATTGGATGAAACATTTGGCCATCAAGGAACATTTTATCTTGATGCCATTATTACTAATTCCAATCGTATCCATAGTAGAAGCTTGGCTAGTGGTGTTACTGGGATTATAAAATAAAATTTGAAAGGTGTGAAAAAAGTTGTGATGCAGAAGAAGTACGAGAAAAACTCTTCAAAAAAGTGCAACTAATATAAGATGTTAATTTAGGACCAGATAAATTCAAGCAAAAACAAGAGGAGAGAAATTTGGAAATTAGAAAAATATCAAAATCAGATTTAGAAGAATTAGCAAAGTTAATGGTAGGTGTCTATAATGCTCCACCTTGGAATGATAACTGGACGGCAGAAACAGCCCTGGAATCCTTAACCGATATTTCAGATTTTCCTAAATTTTTTGGCAATGTAATTGTTGATGGGAATAAAATAATTGGCGCAATAATTGGTCATATAAGAAGATATGCTAGTGAATCAACTTTTTATATTGATGAGTTTTTTATTTCTGAAAAATATAGAGGGACTGGTCTAGCAAAAAAACTCTATCAAACTAATATAAAACAATTGCAGCAAAGAGGTATAAGCGGTGCATTTTTTACTACTTTAAAAAATTCTCAAGCCTATAATTTTTATGTAAAACAAGGTGCTTGGGTTTTGGAAGATTCAGCATGTTTCTACCATAAATTTTAGTAACTTTCTATCAAGCTGACACGTGTTTTTGTTAAAAAAATTTTTGATAAGGGTATTATTGTAATTATTTATTACTTGTGGGGCATTTTATTTTACAGCCTATTATAGAGATAAAATATAGAGCCTTTGTACACTAGTATCATCCTGCAACATTTAAAAAAGAACTATTTGAAAGGCTTTTAAAATTAAGCCAGGAGTCTTCAAAATAGAGAAAACATAGCATTTATAATAATTTCATATCAGAAGCTTAAGGATATTGCAATCAAAAAGTCAAAGACAGAAGAAAATTTTTAAGGGTAAAATTCTAGGATAAAAGAACCTAATTCAATATGTAGATTTGTTTATTGAAGAGCTAAAGATATAATTTGAGTTTAAAATAAAATCCATATTCTCTCAGGACTGATTTTTTGTAATTTTTATTTATATTTAATTAGTCCTATGAGTAATACTTTTATATTAATCCCTCTTTTTTCATAAGAGATAACTCTCTTGAAAGGGCAGACCTATTACAAGCTAAAAATTTAGCTAAGTCCTCTCTGGATAATTTATTTGAAAATAGGTAATCTTTTCCATACCTATCTATATACATATTAATTTTCTCCCTAATCTTAGGTTTAGAATATATATCTAATTTGTAAGTTAAGTATGAAATTTGCTCATCATACAATTTTATAATATTTTCCATAAAAATCGGTCTGCTTGAACAAGACCTTTTATTTTCTTCAAAGATTTTGCTAACATCAAGTGCTAAAACTTCAGAATCTTTTTTTGCGACCATGAATCTATCAGCTAAGGAGGAAAAATTCAAAGAAAAAGAATCTGAAGCCTCATAAATTCTATCTATAATTTCTTTATCATCATCTATTGTAGATAGATCAATTCTTCCCTTCAAAACTATACCTGCCTTAAATCCCTTAGAAAAATCATATAGGTATTCGCCTTTACTAAAAACTAAGATTTTATGATCAATACAAGAAAGTATGTGGTGTATAGTACTTTCGTCTAAACCATAAAATAATTTACTTTTCACAATAATTTTTTCCATAAAATCCTTTCTTGTTGCTTTAGCAACTGCAATAAAAATCATCCATGCTATAATTATAAATGTAATGATAATTATTATCAAGGAGGAAGATAAAATGGAAAAAAATAAAATTGTTTTTGGACATGATTTTTTAAAGATGCTTGGAAGAACAAGACTCAGACCAGGCGGCGGTATTATGACCGATTGGTTGCTTGATCAGGTACAGATAGATAAAGATATGCAAGTTTTGGAAGTTGCTTGCAATAGAGGAGATAACCTAATAAGAGTTTATACGAAATATAAATGCAAAGTAATAGGTATAGACAATGACCAAGTTGTCATAGATCAAGCCCTAGAGAATATAAAGCTTTTAGGCTTAGACAAAGAAATTGAAGTTATGAATATGGATGCCTTAAAGTTGGATTTTGAGGATGAAACATTTGACTTAGTAATTAATGAGGCAATGCTCACCATGCTTCCAAATGAAGAAAAAGCAAAGGCTATTAAAAATTATCACAGGGTTTTAAAAAAGGGCGGCTATTTATTAACTCATGATGTAGCATTAGAAAATGAAAGCGAAGATATAAGAAGGCAACTTTCGAAATTTACAAACATGAATGTGTATCCTCTAACCGAAGAAAATTGGAACAAGCTATTTATAGAAAATTCTTTTAGACCTTTTGCACAAAGGACTGGTAGGATGCTTCTTTTAGACAGGGATACGATCATAAAAGATGAGGGGCCAGTAGGGGCTGCAAATTTTTATAAAAATGCTTATTCAGAAGAAAATAGGGATAGATTTGTAAAAATGTTAGAGAGGTCTAAAAATACAAAAATTTCTTATATAGTTTTAGCAAGTAAAAAGGAGGATTAGATGAAAGTTATAAAAAAACAAAGCTAAGCTCATATATAATCCTCATAAGTCTACCCATATTAACTAGTATTTTGGCACTTGCCATAGGTAGGATGCCTCTTAGTATAGCAGGAGATTAAAATGGAAAATATTAGCAAAGGGAAAATATTGACACTAGAAGAGGTCATACCCATAAAAGAAAATCAAACTATAAGCAAGAAACTCTTAGATTTATGTGATCGTCATATCTTACTTATGAGTCTTGACCAAAACACGGACATTTCCCCTGAATTTTATGCTGAAGACAGAATATATTTTGTTTTAAAAGGCGAGATTAACTTTAATAATGAAAAACTTATAAATAATGAATTAATACTTTTTGAAAAAAACAAACTTTTTGACATCGAGACAAATAAAAAAAGTATATTTTTAGAAATTGCCATTAACTTGAAGGAGGATGAAATGAAAAATATTGAAAAAGGAAAGAAAATCAAATTAATTAACTGTTTAGATTATGTAGAGGGAGCAATCGCAAACATCGATCTTGTATCAAAAGAGGAGTTTAAGGTATTTCTAATGGCCTTTGATGCAGGAGAAGGTCTAAAACCACATAAGGCTCCCGGAGATGCTCTTGTTATGGCACTTGAGGGCAAGGCAAAGCTTCTTGTTGGAGACAAAGAAATCGAGATTGAATCTGGAGAACAAATAGTATTTCCGGCAAATGTAATCCATAATGTAACTGCAATTACAAGATTCAAAATGTTATTAATCTTATCTATAGATAAATAAAAAAGATTTTGAATGATTTCTCAATCATAAATCTGAAGCCTAAAAATGGGACCAATACCAGAGTTGGCATTAAAGCTTACTCTGGTATTTATTTGTAATAAAGATGCTCTATAATAAAGAAAATAGCAAATGTACAGAGAGATAAATATCGGCAGTCTTCGGACTGCCTTTATTTCTTCTTTACAAGCACATTTGGCACTGTATAATATTTTCTTGCACCGGAGATTAAACTCTCTTTTCCAATTCTCGTATAAGGTGCGACAAATTTTTCGTCATATATAAACATTCCAAGTACTACGCCAAACTCGCCAATATGAAGCTTTCCCTTGTCGTCAAATTCTACAAATTTTAGTGGGTCCATGTCGTAATATTCTTGGTAGATATAGTTATTTCCAAGGATGTCTCTTAATATTATTTCGTATTCTTCTTTTGAATAGTCTCGTCCTGTATATATTCCTTGGGATGCATAGGAGTCCATTGGTTTTAGTATATAGTTGTCTTTATTATTTAAAACTTCATTAAAGTCTTCTTCTGTTTCAAACTTAAGTGTTTTTGGAATGGACTTTTCTAAAAATTCAATTTCATCCTTCTTTAAAAAGGCTTTGGTTTCGTCCATTAAAAGTATTTCAAAAATTGGTTTAATATGCATTAGTTGTGACCTAAAGGAGCCTAGCATCATAAATGCATTGTCCATGTAGGCGTCTATAAATGGTTTTACTGTATCAATTTTATTCATTATTTCAACGGTGACAGCTCTTCTATACACCAAGTCAACCATATAGTCGCCTTTACATAACTTGCCATTTTTATATTCAAGATCTCTTATATCTATGATTTCACAGTTAACTCCCGCTTCGATGTAGGCTTTTTTAAAGGCTTCAAATTCATATGTTGTACCAATATCTAAAAAGTCTACAATTGCAACATTTGGTTTGCCTTCTTTATTTTTGCTATATATGTCTAGTGACGCCTTAACCCAAGAGTTAATCAAGTCCACATTTATAAGTTCATACTCTTTTGAAAGTTCTTTCATTGCCGAGGTATCTAAAAGTATTTGACCGATTTCGTTGTCCTCATTCATTGCAGAAGATCCGTCAGTATTAAACTCTACAAATTTAAATTTGTCCTTGGAGTTATAAAATATATCGTATCTGCAAATTGGAACGGGAATGTCATATCCAGGGTCGTGAAGAATTAGCTCTTCAAGTTTTTTTGGAAAATTAAAAAGCTTTCTATATTCTTCGTCATCTAGGTATTGTTTTGTAACTTTCCTTGTGATTTGCATAAGTTTTGATGAGATGTCACTTAAGTTTTTTCTAGTGTCTTCACCATAAAAAAGTCCTTGATAGGTTACAGGTATTGGTTCTCCATTATAAATTGCATTGGAATGATTTACCTTGTCAACCATATTTAGGTAGTCACTGTAGTATTTATCTTTATCTTTTTCAATTATTTCAAGGTATTTATCAAAATATTCTTGATTATACAATTAGTCCTCCAATCTTATTTTAAATCTGTCTATGGCTTTTAAAAGGCCCTCTTTTCTATAGATATTTTCAAAAATATCCCTTGGAGTCTTTTTATTTTCAATATATGGCTTTAGAGGTTTTAAATAAGGTTTATCCTCTTCATCGAGACCGTCCATGGCCATTTCGTAAAGTGTATTTGAGAGTTCGCTTAGTGTTTTGCCAAGATATTTTGCATCAAGACCACTTGATATAATGTCCCTCTTTGCCTTTATAGCCTCTTCATAAGTTGTGCCTTTGGCGATTTCATAAAGTTTTTTTAGGTTTTCGCTACTGTAGAAAAGTCCCTTTATTAAGGCTGGCACTGTGAAGTTAAGAGGATATGGCACGGCGTCAAACATTCTAACTTCAATATATTTTTTTGCTCTTATGTCAGGAAACACTATCGATAGGGCGTGAAATATCAGTTCATCTGTAAGTTCTACGCCTTCTTCAACGACTTCTCTTAAAGTCATATCTCCAGTGGAAACTATTTTGCCATCCACATCTCTAAAGATGATTGGCGTGTTATATATCTTTGTTGCATATTTTTCGTATGAAAAGTTTTCATCAAAACCTATTTTGAAAAGTCCAGACCTATCCCTGTCGGTGTTTTCCCAAATCTTTTGTCTAATGGTGTGTAAATTAGTAGGATTTGATTGAAAAATATATGCATTGTCGTACATTGCATAGAGCACAGGTGTGAAGACACTTAATAGAAAATATTTTAATTTAAAGTCCTCTTCGTCTTTGTAATCTATGGCAGTTTGGACAGATGCAGTTCCCTTCATCATATTGTGGGCCATGTCCCCTTGCTTTTTAAAATAGTTAAACATGTGGTCATATCTATGTTTAGGAAGAATTTTTATATCTTCAATCTTAGTAACTGGATGGTATCCAAGGGCTACTAGGGATTGATCCTTTTCATCTAAATGTTTTAATACACTAGGCATAAACTCCCTGTAAATTTTATCAAGTTCCTTTACAGTCCTTTGAGATTTTATGGCTATTTCAAACTGGCTGCCAGGTTCTGTGCTAATATCTACAAGGGGAGAATCTAGAGTTAATATATAACCATCTTCTTCTCCAGCTTCAAAGTCAAAATTATCCTTTAAATATTTAAGTGTTTCATTTACTCCACTATCGCCATAGTAGCTAATGGAAGTTCCGTCTTTATTGGACACTGTAAAGTGTTCCATTTCGACGCCAACGGTGAAGTCTTCTATTTTTTTCTCACCAGACTTTATGTAGCCGGTAATTTTTTGAATATTAACGTCTTTCATAACTCTCCTACTTCTTTATATCATTATATTTAGCATTTATTAAATTTATTAAATCATTAGGTGCTATTTTTAATTGTACCCCTATTTTACCTCCTGAAACATATATGAAGTCCTTGTCCGATGCGGAAATATCAATAACTGTAGGGAAGAGTTTCTTCATTCCAATAGGGGAACATCCACCTCTAACGTAGCCTGTGGTTTTAAGTAGGTCCTTTAGATGAAGCATTTCGATCTTCTTTTCATCAACTGAAGAAGCTGCCTTTTTTAAATCAAGCTCTCTATTTACTGGAATAACGAAGACATAATTGGAGTTTTTTCCAGTTGTAACCAAGGTTTTATATACAAGATTTTCATCTTCACCAAGTTTTTTTGCCACGGACACTCCATCAACGTCCTCACCTGGCTCATAGGTAAAGTATTCAAAATCTATATTTTTTGACTCTAATAATCTAATTGCGTTTGTCTTTAACTTTTTAATAGTACCACCCTTTTCCTTTAATACTATTATTTATTATATCACTAATCTATAAATCATGACTTAGACTTGGCTTATTGGGTAGATATAAGTAAAGATGATATAGAGGAGGTTTCTATGAAAAATAAAATTAAGATTACATTCATTCACCACAGCTCTTTTACAATTGAAACAGATAAATTCTTTTTCATTATCGACTACTTCAAAGGTGAATTGCCAAAGCCAAAAGAGGACAAAGAAACTATTTTTTTGGTGACACATAGCCATAGCGACCACTTTTCAAAGGAAATCTTTAACTATGGAGACTTTAAGAATAATGTCTATATACTTTCAGAAGATTTGAAGGAGCTACCTAAGGAAGACAAGGTAATCTATTTAAGAGACGATATAGAGGAAAAGAAGAAGATATACTCTGCGTCAAATGTATTTTTTATGAAGCCAGATGAAAAATTATCTTACCATAACATCGACTTTTATACCTTTGGCTCTACGGACAAGGGCGTGTCATACTTAATAGAACTTCCGTTTATGACAATCTTTCACGCTGGGGACCTAAACAACTGGGTATGGCCAGAGGACTCACAAATTGAAAGAGAAAAGATGAAGAGGGATTTCGAAAGGGAAATAAATAAGATTCACACGGACATTAATGTGTCATTCTTTCCAGTGGACCCAAGATTAAAGGAGAACTACGACCTGGGAGTGTCTTACTTTTTAGAACAAATTGCACCTGACTATCTGTTTCCAATGCATCTATGGAATGATTTTGAGTTTTCAAAGAAGTTTAAAGAGGATTATAAAGACTGCTACAGTAGTATTTTTGAAATTGAAAAAGACGGACAGAGTTTTGAAATATGTATAGAAGAATAAAAAAGGCTTACCTGATGGTAGGCCAATTTTTATATCATACGTTTAATAAGTAATAGTGCACAAAGTAAAAACAAGATTAAATTTCCAATGGGAACTACTAAATTTTTCTTTGAACCACTTTCTCTATATTCTTCATAGTCAAGGAAACCATTTATTATAAGTACAACTGCAAGTATCCCCATAAAAATATTTTGACTAACTGGGACTTTTAAAAAGTATAGAACCAAGTAGGCTATAGTTGCGGCAATTAGTATTATATTAAGAATCTTTTTCATAACGCCCTCCTTTTTTTTATTATACTATAGGAAGTTATGAAAAATAAAGAAAAGACTCATCCACTAGGACAAGTCTTTAAGACTATTCATTTTCACTTATATTTTTATTTTTCCATTTACGATACTTATTAAGTTCTTTTCTTATCTTCTTAATCATATAAGTAAACACCGCTAGGTCATCTAAAAATCCAATTCCAAGTATAAAGTCTGGTATCACATCCATTGGGTTTAAAAGATATAGTAGTGAACCGATTATTAAAAGTAGGGAAGTTTTTGAAACTTTTTTATAATTGCCATGTAAGTAGTCGCCTACTAAACTAAAAACAGTTCCCAAATCGGATTTTATTTCATTAAATTCATCAACGCCATCTGCCTTTGACATTGATTTTGTAAAAACATCAAAAAATCTATTTTTATTATTCAAAATGCCATTTGCTTTACCCATAAGACCATCTAAAATTGTTTTTGCGTTCATTTTTACCTCCAATATTATAATACTAATTATTTTAGTTTAAGCATTTTCGTAATTTGCCTTTATATTATATACCCGTTTTTAATAAGATGATACAATTATATTTAAGAAACACTAAGGAGAAATTATGGAAAATAAAATTTTGAACCTTGCAAAGGGCGTGGAAGAATATATTATAAAAAATAGAAGGGAGCTTCACAAAATTCCAGAGCTTCATTTAGATTTACCAAAGACTTTAAAATATATTACAGATGAACTTGACGATCTTGGAATAAAATATGAGGTTTATAAAGATATATCTTCGGTGGTTGCAATTATAGAAGGAAGGGGAAGGGGCAAAACACTAGCAATAAGATGTGACATGGACGGTCTTCCAATAAAAGAAGAGACGAATCTTCCATTTGCTTCAACAAATGAAAACATGCACGCCTGTGGCCATGATGGCCATATGGCGGTGTTACTTGGAGCGGCGAAGCTTTTAAATGAAAGAAAGAATTTTAAGGGCAGAGTTAAACTAATATTTCAAGCTGGGGAAGAATATCCTGGAGGAGCAAAGCTTCTAATCGAAAGAGGCGTTTTAAAAGATGTAGACTCTATAATTGGAATGCACGCTGGAAATTTACACAAAGACCTTCCAAAGGGATGTGTCGGTTTTAAAGTAGGACCATTAATGTCTTCCATGGATAGATTTTTAATTAGGGTTAGTGGCAAGGGAGGCCACGGAGCAAGCCCTGAAAACACAGTGGACTGCATAAACATAGCCTGCGAAATAGTTCAGTCCCTAAACAAAATACCTTCCAGGGAGGTTTCTGCAACGGAACCTGCGGTACTTTCAGTTACTAGAATAAATGGAGGTATAAATCAAAATGTGTTGCCAGAGGTTGTGGAGATTGAAGGAACCTGTAGAAGCACTTCAGAACAGGTGCGACAACTTATGTATAGACGAATTGGGGAAATATCTAAGGCAATTGCAGGATGCTTCGGTGGAGAAGTAGAGTACCAATACGATTTTAAATACCCTGCACTTATAAACGACGAAGATTTTACGAACTTTGTAATTAGGTCCACGGGAAAAATTATTTCCAGTGACAATATCAAGATACTAAAAAATCCTGTAATGTCTTCCGATGATATGGCATTTTACCTGGAGGAAATTCCAGGAAGTTATTTCTTTTTATCAAATCCCAAATGTGGGAAGTGTCCTACTCCACATCACAACAGCAAATTTGATATGGACGAAGAGCTACTTTACTTACCGGTGGCTATATATTTAAATATTGTAGAGGAATTTTTAAATGAAGATAACTAAGTCAAGAGCACTACTGCTTTCATTTTTTGCGGTTGCTTTTTACGATTTATTTTTCATGCTATTTTTTAGTATTGTAGAAGTATCTGCAAATTATTTTAAGTTTAATTATGATAGTTTAATAGAAAACAGTTATATGCTAATGGATAGCATTAGCTGCATCTTAATCCTGCCCATATATATTTACATCTATAGGTCTAAAATAGATAGGGATTATATGACGGGGAAAATATCCATATTAAAAGCCACCATTATGGCTTTAGGCTGTGGAGGAATTTCCACAATATGGATGATGATTCTTGGACAGTTGGCAGAGCTAAGCCCAAAAATTAACGATATGTTTAATGATTTTGGAGATAGCTGGGATGAAATGCTTGACACAAACTATATATGGATACTTTTATCGGTGGTTGTACTTGGGCCGATTATTGAAGAACTGATTTTCAGAGGAATTTTAATAAATATTTTAAAGAAACCCTTTGGTAAAATTACAGCGGTTGTACTTCAGGGAATATTTTTTGGACTATGGCATAGGGACCCGGTACAAATTGTATACACTGCTATATTTGGAATATTTTTAGGAGTTGTGTACCTTCGCACAAATAAAATTAAGTACCCAATATATATGCATATTCTAAATAACTTGACCAACTCCCTTCCAGAGGGGCCCGTTTTTGAAGATATTTACTCTGGTGTTACAATAATTTGTTTAGTTTTAATACTACCTGCGGTTATTTTGGTCACAAGAAGGGGTAAGAATGAACTGTATATTAAAGAACAAGATGAATATATAAATTGAATGAAAGTGTCTGATAATATATAATAGTCTAAAAGGGGAGTAGCTATAACGTTCAAGTCGTCAATACGGATTTATCCCGGCTGAACACCCTAGAGGTAGCAAGACCTTTGCTTTATTATAAGGCAAGGGTCTATTTTTTATAAGATTACAGGAGGTAAAAAATGAATTGGTATAATCAAAAACCAGAGGAAATCGAAAACAAACTCGATACCAATAGAAAATCTGGTTTAACTTCCTCCAAAGCCCAATCACTTCTACAAGAGCATGGACCAAATGCGCTAAAAGAAGGAGAAAAGAAGGGACTTGGAGAAAAATTAAAAGAACAATTTTTAGATCCGATGATTATAATACTATTTATTGCAGCAATTCTTTCAGCAGTTGTATCTGAATGGTCAGACGCAGTTATAATTATTGCAATTGTAATTTTAAACGCTGCACTTAGTATTTATCAAGAGGGAAAGGCGGAAGAGGCAATTGCAGCTTTAAAGAAGATGGCATCGCCCTCAGCCAAGGTCTATAGGGATGGACAATTAAAACACATCTCATCAGAAGAACTAGTTCCTGGAGACTTGGTTGAACTTGAAACTGGAGATATTGTTCCAGCAGACCTAAGACTTGTGGATTCAGTTAACTTAAAAATTGAAGAAGCGTCTTTAACAGGAGAATCAGTTCCGGTTGAAAAAAATGCGGACCTTACTTATGACCAAGATATGGGACTAGGCGACACTGCCAATATGGCATATAGCTCCACAATAGTTTCATATGGTAGAGGTATGGGAATTGTAGTTGAAACTGGAGAACATACAGAAATAGGTAAAATTGCAACAAAACTTGCAACAACAGAAGACGAACAAACACCTTTACAAAGAAAACTTGCGGGACTTTCAAAGGTTCTAGGAATACTTACAGTGGGAGTTTGTATTGTAGTTTTAGTAGTAGGAGTTATTTATGGCCATGAATTTTTAAACATGGTACTTACTTCAGTGTCCCTTGCAGTTGCAGCCATACCAGAAGGACTTCCTGCCATAGTTACAATAGTTCTATCCCTTGGCATGAGCAGAATGGCAGACAGACATGCCATAGTTAAAAAGCTACTGGCAGTAGAAACCCTTGGTACAACAACATTTATTTGTTCAGACAAGACAGGAACCCTTACTCAAAACGAAATGACAGTTGTTAAGGCCCTTGTGGACAATGAAGAGATAAATATAACCGGTACGGGATATGCTCCAGAAGGAGAATTTTTCATAGGAGAAAATAAAATTGGCGTTGAAAACGAAGGCTCATTATATACCTTCCTAAATATCTGTGCACTAACAAACGACGCAAAGCTTAAAAAAGAAGCTGATGGTTACGAAATGATTGGTGACCCAACAGAGGGGTCCCTACTTACATTGGCGGGCAAACTTGGAATCACAAAGGAAATGGCAAACGAAGACTACGAGAGAATTGCAGAAATTCCATTTGATTCTGGAAGAAAGATGATGACAACTTTCCACAATAGATTTATCCCGGAAAAGATAGTTTCATTTACAAAAGGTGCACCAGACATTGTAATCGACAGATGTACAAAGATTTTAATAAATGGAAAAGTCGAAGAACTTACAGAGGATATGAGAAAGAATATCCTAGATAAGAATACAGAATTTGCAAGACAGGCTCTAAGAGTTCTTTCATTTGCATTTAGAATTCACGACAGCCTTCCAAGTGAAATAACATCTGAAAACATAGAAAAAGATTTAATCTTTGTAGGACTTGCGGGAATGATTGACCCTGCAAGACCAGAAGTTAAGGTAGCAATAAAAGAATGTAAATCAGCGGGAATAGTTCCTGTTATGATTACAGGGGATTACCTTGAAACAGCCCTTGCAATTGCAAAGGAACTTGGAATTGCAGAAGATGATTCACAAGCTATTATGGGAAAAGAACTTAACAACATGAGCGAAGAAGAAATTAGAGAAGTTGTTAAGACAAAGAGAGTATTCGCCAGAGTTTCTCCAGAAAATAAAGTACAAATAGTAAGTGCTTTAAAACAAAATGGAGAAATAACAGCCATGACAGGGGACGGTGTTAACGACGCTCCTGCAATTAAAAAGGCGGACATTGGTGTTGCCATGGGTATTACAGGTACCGACGTAACAAAGAACACCGCAGAAGTAATCTTAACAGACGACAACTTTGCAACCATTGTTCACGCAGTTGAAGAAGGAAGGATAATATACTCAAATATTAAAAAATTTGTTTCCTTCCTACTAAGCTGTAACGTAGGTGAAATACTTGTAATCTTCTTAGCCATTATATTCAACTGGCCGGTACCACTTGTGCCAATCCAATTGCTATGGCTAAACCTTGTTACTGACTCCTTCCCTGCATTAGCACTAGGAGTTGAACATGGGGAAAAAGATATAATGGAAAAAGCACCAAGAGATCCAAATGAAGCCATTATAGACAAACAACTTACCGTTTCAATAATCCTACAGTCACTGGCAATTACAGTTGCAGTACTGGCATCATACTTCCTTGCACTTAAAAACTATGCACCGGCAGGATGGCAAGAACTCCACGCAGCGGGAACGCTAAACGCTGTTGAACTTAGAGAACCACGTTCCATAGCCTTTACAACACTTATACTATGCGAACTTCTACGCTCATTCTCAGTTAGGTCAGCAGACTACACATTATGGGAACTTGGACCTGCTTCAAACAAGAGACTTCTTCAAGGAGTTGGAGTATCACTACTTCTAACACTTATAGTAGTATATATTCCAGGACTTAATGACCTGTTTGAAACATTCCCACTAGGATTAAGAGATTGGGTTCTTATAATACCTTTCTCACTACTTCCTTTTGTAATTGGAGAAGTGTGGAAAGTTATAAAGAGAAAAAAATAAAAAATATGATGCATCTTTAAAAGAGATGCATCTTTTTTTTATTTTGAAAAATATAAATTACCAATGATATTTATATTTTTACTTTTTTATTTTTATTTACTATGATACAATAACAGCAAGGATTAATCATCTTTAAATTAAGAGAAAGGAGAGTAAAAATGAAAAAAGAAGACAGTAAAGTATTTTTAGGAGGACTTCTTATTGGTGCAATTGGAATTATTTTAATGCATCTAGGAAATCCTGGTAACATGGGCTTTTGTATAGCGTGTTTCTGGAGAGACATCGCCGGAGGACTTGGTCTGCATAGAGCAGAAGTTGTCCAATATATAAGACCAGAAATAATAGGTCTAATACTTGGAGGAACTCTATCAAGCTTTATCTTTAAAGACTTTAGAGTAAGAGGCGGATCAAACACACTTATAAGATTTTTATATGGTGTGTTCATGTCCATAGGAGCACTAGTATTCTTAGGATGTCCTCTTAGAATGATATTTAGACTTGGTGGCGGGGACCTAAACGCAATAGTTGGACTTGTAGGATTTTTAGTAGGAATTATAATTGGTATTCAATTCTTAAAAAATGGTTATTCACTTGGAAGAAATTACAGAGAATCTAAAGTAGCAGGATTAATCATGCCAGCATTTGCCATAATGTTATTAATCTTCTTACTAGTTAAACCTGCATTTATCTTCTTCTCAGAAAAGGGACCAGGTTCAATGCATGCACCAATAATAGCATCATTAGTAGGTGGACTAGTAGTTGGAGCAATTTTACAAAGAACAAGACTTTGTACAGGTGGAGCATTTAGAGATTTATTCCTAATCAAAGACAAACACTATCTATGGGGAATTATTGGAATATTTTTAGCAGCACTAATAGGAAACCTTATCCTTACAAAGGGTCAACTACACATAGGCTTTGCTGAACAACCAGTAGCTCACTCAGATGGACTATGGAACTTCTTAGGAATGGTTATAGTTGGACTTGGCGCAGTACTACTAGGTGGTTGCCCAATTAGACAAACCATCCTTTCATCAGAAGGAGACAGTGACGCAGCAGTTACAGTATTCGGTCTTTTAGTAGGAGCTGCAGTGGCTCACAACTTTGGACTTGCATCAAGCCCAGAAGGAGCTACACCTAATGGAAAGATAGCTACAGTCATAATAATAGTTATTATGCTTATAATGTCCGCAATGACAACAAAATTTGCAAAGGAGAAATAATGAAAAATATAGACGTTAGAGGACTTTCATGTCCAGAACCTGTTATCCAAACACAAATGGCAGTTAAAGCAGGGGAAAAATCCTTAGAGATTTTAGTTGACACAAACATAGCAAAAGAAAATATTAACAGATTTTTAGAATCAGAAGGCTTCAAGGTTCAAATTAAAGAAGAAGGATCCGATATAAAAATATCGGCAAATAAATAATGAAACATATTGTAACATTTCACACCATAAGCGAAGCACTGAGATTTGAAAGAGAATTAAAAGCAAAGAATTTAAAAGTGGGACTTAGACCCGTTCCACGAAAACTTAGCAGTTCATGCGGCAACTGTGCCTTTATAGACTCCAGTGAGTTAGAAGAAGTAAAGTCCATAATGCAAGAAAAAAATTTAGAATATGACGGTATCTATTCAGAAAAAGATGCTATATAAATGTTTGAAACCTTCGACAAACGGATATATATAATATATGGGAGAACAATTCTCAAATTTTTTATTTATTAGGAGGCATTATGGGATTTTTATCTTGGATTATAGTTGGAGCCCTTGCAGGATGGATTGCAAGTATGATAATGGGCAAGAACGAACAAATGGGAGGTTTTGCTAATATAATAGTAGGTATTATCGGTGGTTTACTAGGAGGAGGAATTGCAAGTAAGTTCTTTAGCCTTGGAAAACCAAACGGTATCAACATCTACAGCATACTAATTTCCGTTGTAGGTTCAGTAATACTATTAGCAATAATCAACGCAGTAAAAAAGAAATAAAGATGATTAATTAAAGAGGGAGGCAGTGGCCTTCCTTTTTTGATTTAAATAGAGAGAAACAAAATAAAGTACCTGGGAATAAAAAAACCCCTTGACTAGTCCTTTACTAACAATAATCAAGAGGTTTATCACAAAAATAACAAGATAAATTTATTTATACTCTTCTAAAAACTCATTTATTAAATTTTTGTATTTATCTTCTTCTTTTTTTGGAAACTCTGTATGCTCAAATCCTTTTGCTGTGAATAATTTTTTTCGGTTATGGGAGACTGCGTTATATAAATCTTCTCCCATGTGAGGTGGGGTAACTTTATCTATATTAGAATTAGTTATTAGAATGGGAATTGAAACATCTTTTATCCATTTACAGGCGTTTATATCACTATATTTAAAGTGAAGTTTAAAATTTGTATAGAAATTGCCAGTCCATTTCATATAGGAGAAAGGAATTCCTTGAGATTTTTCAATTTCTTTTAGTTTAGGGTCTAACATTTCATTTGAGTCAGATATGGGGGATTCGAGAATGAGATAATCTATATCACTGTCATCTCGTCCTGCAGCTATTGCAGCGGTTGCCCCTCCATAGGACTCTCCCCACAGAACCAGTTTTCCTGTGTCATCTATTTTGGTTTTAGCTGTCTTTACAGCGTCTAAAACGTCAAAGGATTCTAAGACTCCAAATGTATTATAGAGAGCTTTATTCTCACCAGAATTTCTTTGGTCAATGGCAATTACATCATAGCCCAAGTCTAAAAACAAACGCATTATATGAGGCATGGATGTCTTTGTTCCGCCTAAGCCATGCACTAGAACGGCAATATTTTTATTCCCAGGTTTTCTTACAAGCAGTGCAGGTATTTGGTGGTCATATTTACTTGAAGGTATGCTTAATTCTTCCACAACCTTATCTTCTGCAAAAGCATCAAAATATTTTTGGTACGTTTTGGCATTTTTAATAGTTTCTTCTACAGGCATAATATTTGTAACACCTTTAAAAACTTCTCTTCCCATAAAAATTGAGAAACCTATGGCTAGCAATAAGACGATAATTAGTATAGCAATTAATACTTTTTTTAATACTTTTAACAAAATCCACCTCCCGAGTTTACCAAAATCTTTGTTTAAATATCTAATTTTATTTTATCTTACACTATTTATAAACTCAAACATTCTATCAGCTATTTTTTCCCAAGAGTGGGCCTTAACTTCTTCAAAGATTTCATCTGGAATCTTTTCGCCGCTCTTTGCCCTTTGAACTTGAATGTCGATGGATTTGGCTAGGTTATTTACATAGGTAGGTATCTCTTCTTCGACTGGTGTGTCCAAATTTTTTAATTTTGGTAGTGGACAGAACTCAATGGCACTTGAGTTATTCACCTTGTCTCCCAGTACTTCCATAAGTGGTTTTTGTTCTGAGGAGACTATAAAGCAACCTGAGGCCAAGGCTTCTATGGCAACTAGGCCAAGGCCTTCGTAATATGATGGTAGGATAAATATGTCTGAGTATCTAAACATATCTGCCAGTTCAACTTGATGCTTTGCGTTGAAAAGCTTTATATTTTTTGTGCCCTTTATTGCATTGTGGATTCTTTTTATATTTTCTCCAACGGGCGTGCCGATTACATTTAATATTACATCACAGCCATAGTTCAGTGACTTAAATGCTTCTATCATTTCATAAACGCCCTTTGAATTGTCGATCTTTCCGGCGAATACTACATTTATAAAGCTGTTGTGCTCTTCGTATTTATATTCATCGTCACGGTAAAAAAGTTCTTGATTGTATCCACCGCCGGTGTAATGAATTTTGTCTTTGTCTATGCCGTAGGTTTGTGCAATTTCATCAATTTGTTTTTTTGACAGTGCAAAAGCAAGATCAAGTCTATTTAAGTCGTGAACATATTTTTCTTTCATTATTTTGTTTTGAACGCATTGTCTAATATCTGTGCCATGGCAGATTCCAACAATTTTTTTGCCTTTATCTGAAAGTAAATCTAACACCAACGAAGTTAACATCCAAAGGTGGTGGCACACGATTATATCTGGATCTATTTCGTCAAAGGCCTTTAGTATTTGCTCTTCGAAAGCGCGTTTCCAGTCTTTAACCATGTCTTCTGTCATGTCCTTATACCTGGTGTTGTCATAGGGCATAACATCTGACATTCCAACTATTGGGAAGTTTAGATTGTCGCTTTTAAAGTGAACTGGATAGCAGTTTTCTTCATCAAGTTCTGTAAAAGTATAGCCTATACTATTATCAAATCCATAGATGGCATAGTTTTCTCCATGCTTTTTAAATTCTCTTATTAAGTTTGAAAAGTAAACTCCACTGCCTGTTCTTGCAGGAAGTTGAGCAATTATATGAAGTATTTTCATTTTTTCTCCTATCATAAATTTAGTCTCTCCAATCCTCTATAATTTAACATTATGCGAGAATTTAGTCAAATTATAAATAAGCTAAAAAAGCGCTTAATAATATATGGTAAATATCGTTCTTTATTGTTACAATGTAGTTAAGTATTATTAGTGGAGGAATGTGATGAACAAAATTCTTACAATAATTGTGGGCAGCAAATATGGCAAAAAGATACTGGAAAGTATTGACAAGAGCCTATATAAAGAAGTATTCTTACTTGAAGGCACTGGAACATCTTCCAGTGGACTACATTATTTGCTAAAACTTTACGACATTAAAAAGGACATTATGTCTTTTATAGTTTCAAAAGAAAATTTGGATAAAATTTATAATTTTTTACTTGATGATATGGGCCTTGGTAACGATTTACGAGGTATAGCCTTTGACATAGACATAGATAAATTTGGGGATGAGGATATGAATACAGATAGACGAGAAGAAGGTTTTCTTTACGATGCAATATTTGCAATAGTTAATCATGGACATAGTGATGATGTTATATTAGCTGCTGAAAGAGCTGGAAGTATTGGAGCAACTGTACTAAATGCAAAGGGCTCTGGTTATGAAAAGAGAAATCCTATTTTGGAACTAGTGGTAGAACCGGAAAAAGAAGTTGTACTTATTATTAGCCCCCATACAAAGACCAATGCTATTATTGAATCCATCGATGAAGATATGAATAGTGGTGGAAAGAAAAATGCAATAACTTTTGCCATAAATGTAAATAGGGTTGAAGGGCTTAGAGGTTGAAAAATATTTTTGAGTATGAAAGCCCCATGGGACGTCTTTACATTGGAGAAGAGAGAGGCTTTTTAACTGATATCTCCTTTGAAAAAATAGTTGGAGAAAGAAGAAAAACCGATGTTATTTCAAAAACCATTCAGGAGCTTGATGAATACTTTAATCATCAGAGGACTAATTTTGATATTCCTATTAAATTAAGTGGAACGGATTTTCAAAACAAAGTATATGAATGTATTTATAAAACTTCTTATGGCAGTACCACTAGCTATGGAGAAGTTGCAAGGGTCATTGGTTTTCCAAGAGCATATAGGGCAGTTGGTAACGCCCTAAATAAAAACCAAATACTTATAGTAGTTCCATGCCACAGGGTTGTTAAGAGTAGTGGCGAAGTTGGAGGTTTCAGAGAGGGATTAAATAATAAAAATTTTTTATTAGAACTTGAGAGGGAAAATAATGATAAGACGATTTAAAATATTTTTAGCAGTAATTTTATTAATATTTATCCTATACAATGTGTACAACTTTTTTAATATAGTCATAAATAAGAAGGTATTTAAAAGTTCAAAGGTTCCAAAGGAATTTGATGGCTTTAGAATAATTCAGATAAGTGACTTTCACAATAAAAAATTTCACAGAAGAGATTTTTTCATAAAGTCTGTAATAACACAGAGGCCAGATGTGGTTTTTTTAACTGGAGACTTTGTTGACTCTAGAAAGCCAGACTTTAAATATGCACTTAATGTAATTAAAGAGCTTGTACCTGTAACTAAAATTTATTATGTTTTAGGAAATCACGAGGGAAGACTTAAGGGAATAGATAAATTTCTCGACGACTGCACAGAGCTTGGGGTTGTGGTACTAAGACAGCAGTCTGAAATAATTAGAAGGGGCGACTCTTTTATAAATATTGTAGGTGTGGATGACACCAGTATTACAACCATATGGACCATTAGAGATGTACTAAAGGAAAAGTTAATTAATGGTAATTTAAATATTCTCCTATCCCATAGGCCAGAAATTTTTGATGAGTATGTTGACAAAGGCTACGACCTTATTTTTACAGGACACACCCATGGCGGCCAGGTACGAATACCATTTCTTGGTGCAATCTTTGTTCCAGAACAAGGGGTATTACCAACCTATGACAAAGGCGCATTTACAAAGAAAGATAGCATGATGATAGTTTCATCGGGCATAGGGACTTCTGTAGTTCCCATAAGAATTTTTAACAAGCCTGAGTTAGTATTGGTTGAATTAAAATATGAAAAATAATCTTTACCTTTTAACACTACTCTGCTATACTGTACTAAGGAGGTAGTTATGTTAGACGTAAAAAGACTCACTAAGAAATACAATAAGGTTAAAGCCATAGATGATGTATCTTTCTTTATACCCGATGGAAAAGTTGGAGTTATTATGGGACCAAATGGTTCTGGCAAGTCCACAACTATAAAATCCATCGCTGGTCTTTTAAGATACACTGGAGAAATAAGCATACAGGGATTTGACAACAGGAGCATTGAAGCAAAGAAAGTTTTTGGATATGTTCCAGAAATTCCAACAATGTTTCCGCTTTTAACCGTTAGAGAACATATAATATACACTTTAAAGGCATATGGCCTTCCAATTGACGAAGAAAAGATTGAGTACTTATTAAATACCTTTGAGCTGAAGGACAAGGAAAATAAACTTGGGGACGAACTTTCAAAGGGGATGATGCAAAAGGTTTCAATTTGCTGTGCTCTTATTATAGAACCAAAAGTACTTATGCTTGACGAGCCTATGATTGGTCTTGATCCAAAGGCCATTAGAGAGCTTAAGAAGATGATATTAGAACTTAGGGACAAGGGAGTTACCATACTTATTTCGACTCATATGCTTGAAATGGTGGAAGGGCTTTGGGACACCATAGTCATACTAAAAAATGGAAAAGTCATGGGACAGTTTGACAAGGACATGGTGGAAGGAAAGAACTTGGAAGAAATCTTCTTCAAAGTAACCGGTGATGAAGATGTATAGTTCAAGTGTCTACTATATTAAGAGAAATTTAATTAATAGGGTAAAACAACTTAGATATAAGCCGCTAAAAGTTATTGGGAAACTGCTTATACTACTTTACTTTATAAATCTTCCCTTTATTTTGCAACAAAATTTTAAGAGTATAAACTTTGACTCACCAGAAGGCTATGTTGCGGTTTTTGCAGTTCTTATGATTTACTTTGGAATCCCTGGAACATTAAGTTATTTAAAGAGAAGGGGAATAATTTTTAAGCAGGAGAATGTAAACTTTGACTTTACAGCTCCCTTAACACCAAAGCAAATTCTTTTAAAGGGATTTACATTAAACGCCTTTTATGGATTGATATTACAACTTGCCATGGCAGTTGGAGGCTACTTCGTGTTTCATTTGAAACTGTGGCAGGTACTTTTAATATTTGCGATACAACTTACGGTGTCACTGGCTTCAGACTTTGCCATAGCTGTGATTATATATGCTTCAGAGGACTTAACTGAAAAGCATAAAAGTATTATTCGATATACTGTCTATGGGCTGTTGGTATTAGTTGCAGCCTATATGATTGAAGTTGTAGTTAGAGGTACAGGACCAGTAAGTGGAAGAATTTTAAAAATGTTAAACTCAGACCCACTTATGTTTGTGCCAATATATGGATTTGAAATTGGTGTTATTTCATTAATTATTAAGGGATACACTCTACCAAGGCTTGTGGCAACAATTTTAAGTTTTGTAACTACAATTATCCTGGTAATTTTGGCAAAAAAATGTACCTCCACTGGAGAGTACTATGAAGATGCCATAAAATTTTCAGAAGATTATAGAATTGCCGTTAAAAAGAATAAAGAAACTGGAAAATCCCATAGGGTTGGAAAGAAACAAAAGGTTTTGGAAAATGCTAAGTTCACCATTAAGGGAAACTACGCAAAGGCAATTTTTGAAAAGCGGGTTAATGAATATAAAAAACTTCCTCTACTGGATAAAATAAAACTTCCAGGTTTTGCAGTTTTAGCTTCCTTATTTTTTGTGTTTATATTTGGAGACGAAGAGTTTGGAAAAAATGGATTTTCTGCAGTAATAGGAGCCATTTCTATATATATAAATCTAATATCATTTAGATTTTTATCCATGGACGGGGAATATAATCACTATTCATTTTATTTAATTCCAGACACCATGGGTAAAAAAGTATTTTACTCAGGCCTTTTAGGAAATATAAAAACTTTAGTTGTTTCAATAGGTCTATTCCTTCCATTTTTTATAATAACTGGACAGGGACCACTAAGGATAGTTGGCGCGGTGCTAATGTTTAATTCCATCTCACTTATTTTCAACTACTTAGGCAAGGGGATAATTAAAGTTTTAGAATCTCGCCTTGGAAGAACTTTTGGAATGTTTGCATTTATAATAATTGGAATAATCCTTTCAGGAATCAGCCTAGGAATAGGAACAGTGGCAGAAGTATTTTCAAATGTAGAAGATTCTGGATTTTTTGTTACAGCTGCAATTGCCATACTGATTTCAATAATTTTACTTTTTATAAATGGAAAACTCTACAAGCACATGGAGTTTATTACAGAAGAATAATAAAAACTGTTGGAGTGATATGCCCCAACAGTTTTTTATTGCTATTTAATATTTTTCTTTAATACGCCAAGTAATATTGTGGAAATTGCAGTACCAACTATAAGAGCCAGTAGATACATAAGTGGGTTTCCAATTACTGGAACTACAAATATTCCACCATGTGGAGCCATTAGAGTACAGTTGAATAACATTGACAATGCTCCCGCAACTCCAGAGCCGATTATACATGAAGGAAGTACCCTTGCTGGGTCTTGTGCTGCAAATGGAATTGCACCTTCAGTTATAAATGAAAGGCCCATTATAATATTTGCCGGTGCTGACTTTCTTTGTGTTTCTGTAAATTTGTTTTTAAAGATTAGTGATGCCAGTGCTATTGCAATTGGAGGCACCATTCCACCAATCATAACCGCCGCCATGATATTGTAGTTTCCTGCAGCTATTGATGCAGTACCAAATACATAGGAAGCCTTGTTGAAAGGTCCACCCATATCCACAGCCATCATACCTGCCACTATAAAACCAAGTACGAGGCTACTTGTTCCTTGAAGGCTAGACAACCATGTGTTTAGTCCCACATTTATCTTTCCAACCACAGGCTCAATGGCAAGTGTCATTACAAGTCCTGTAAATAAAACACCGAACACAGGATAGATTAAAATAGTTCTAATTCCGTCTAGGTTCTTAGGAAGTGGATTTGTTATCTTCATTAAACCATTTACAATATAGCCTGCTAGAAAACCTGCAGCTAGTGCTCCCAAGAATCCAGAAGTTCCAGCAGCTGCTATGGCACCACCGACAAAACCTGCCACAAGGCCCGGTCTATCGGCAATACTCATGGCAATAAAGCCAGCAAGTACCGGAAGCATAAATGAGAATGATAGTCCACCAATGGTCTTGAGTGTCTTTGCAGTTTCAGTTATTGTACCAAGATTTGATCTTTGTTCTACTGTAAGAGCGCCAAGGTCAACGGACAAACTGTCAACTAAGAATGAAAGGGCAATTAAAATCCCTCCACCAACTACAAATGGAAGCATATGGGATACACCATTCATCAAATGTCTATATATCTTATGTCCTATACTTTCATTTTCAACTTTGTTTTCCTTTACAGAACTTCCGCCCTTTGCCTTATAGATTGGTGCATTTTCTGAAAGCACTCTTTCAATTAACACATCTGGTTTTGAAATACCGTCAGAAACTTGAGTTTCAATAACCTTTTTGCCAGCGAATCTATCCATTTGCACATTGGTGTCAGATGCAATTATTACACCATCTGCATTTGCAATGTCTTCTTCAGTTAAAACATTTTTTGCACCACCGGAGCCCCTTGTTTCAACTTTGATATTGTATCCCAGTTCCTTTGCCTTCTTTTCAAGGGCTTCTGCCGCCATATAGGTGTGGGCAATACCTGTAGGACAACCTGTAACTGCAACAATGTTTTTAGTTTCCTTTGGAACTTCTTGAGATAAAGGAGCTTCTTCTTCAAACTTTTCCTTTTCCGCATTGTCGATTATTTCTAAAAATTCTTCCTTGCTCTTTGCCTTTACAAGAGAGCTTATAAAGTTTTCATCCATAAGCATTTTTGAAAGCCTTGCAAGAATTTGTAGATGCAAATTTGAATCACTGTCTGGTGCTGCAATTAAAAATAATAAATTTACAGGATTTCCGTCCAATGAATTAAACTCTACGCCATCAGGAATTGTAATTGCTGCAAGGCCTGGTTCTTTTACTGCCTTAGACTTACCATGGGGAATGGCAACACCTTCGCCAACTCCTGTGGAGCCCTGTTCTTCACGATGATAAACTTGTTTTTTAAACTCTTCTAGGTCTTCAATATTGTTTAAATTATTCATAAGATCTACAGCAGTATCAATGGCCTCATTCTTGCTATTTAAACTTTCGCCAATGGAAATGCTATCTTTTGTTAGTAAGTCGGTAATCTTCATATCAGCCCTCCATATACCATTATGATGATAAGGTTTTCAAACCTAATAAATTACAAGCACTACCTTAAGATAGTGCTATTGTATTTTTGTTTTATTTATTTTTTTAAAAGCTCTTTAAGATGTCTATATATCCAGTTGCCGCTTTTTTCATTTTCTTCTTCATTAGGAACTTTTCCGTCAAATACAGGAGTTTCTTCTGAAATAGCTTCTTTAAGAAGGCGAGTTGGATTTGTAATAGCATCTGCAACCTTTGTTAATACGAGTCTCTTTCCTTTAAATCTTTCCATAGGAACTTTTGTGTCCGATGCAACAATTACACTAAATGCCTTTTCAATATCTTCATTAGTAAGTTCGTTTCTTGAATTACTTCTACCTCTAGTTTCAACTTTGATATTGTATCCAAGTTCCTTAGCCTTTTGTTCCAGTGCATCCGCTGCCATATAAGTGTGAACAATACCTGTAGGACAACCTGTAACGGCAACTATATTCTTTGCTCCAGAAATATCTTCTTTCTTTTCTTTCTTGAAGCCTTCATCTTTGAATTTTTCCTTTTCAGTTCTGTCGATTATATTTAAAAATTCTTCCTTATCCTTTGCTAGAACTAATTCATCTATAAAACTTTGGTCCATAAGCATTGTAGAAAGTCTTGAAAGAATCTTAAGATGTATATTTGTATCATCTTCGTGGTCTGCAATTAGAAATAATAACTTAACTGGTTCGCCGTTTAGAGAATTAAAGTCAAGTCCATTTGGAATAGTTATTGCAGAAAGACCCGGCCTAATAACTGCGTCTGACTTTCCATGGGGAATGGCAACGCCTTTACCAACTCCTGTTGAAGAGATATCTTCTCTAATAAGAACTTGTTTCTTAAATTCGTCCACGTCTGATAAGTTATTAAGGTTTTTCATTAGGTCGATAGCTTTGTCGATGGCTTCGTTTTTGTTTTCAAAACTCTCTCCAATAAGAATACTATCTTTTGTTAGTAAGTCAGTAATTTTCATAATCATTCCTCCAATGCATTAATAGTTATATTTTTAATAAGTTTCAAAACGTCATCACTTGTGGCAAGTTCTTCAGAAAATGCCGATGCAGCACCACATGCAAGGCCATACTTCAAAGCTTCTTCAAAAGAATTTTTCTTTATATATCCATATAAAAAGCCTGCCACCATGGAGTCGCCGGCGCCTACGGAGTTAACAAGTTCTCCCTTGGGAGAGTTGCCACAGTAAACTCTATTCCCTTCAGTAACTAGTATAGCACCCTTTTCGCCCAGTGACACTAAAACATTTCTTGCACCAAGCTTTTGTAACTCTCTTGCATAGTAGATGACATCAGCTTGAGAATTAATTTTTACATTAAAAACTGAACCTAATTCCTCTTCATTAGGTTTAATCAAAAAAGGTTTATAGGACAGGGATTTTTTTAGCTGTTCCTTTTCGGCGTCAACTACAACTTCCACATCTTTGCTATTTACAAGCTTCATAATTTCAAGATAAAAATCAGAAGGCATGGATGGAGGGATTTTACCTGCCAATACTAAGTAGTCACCATCGTTTAAATTTTTAATCTGATTAAGTAATTTGTTTTTTGTCTCTTCACATATGCTAGGTCCCTGTGCGTTAATTGCAGTTTCACTATCGGAACGGACCTTTACATTTATTCTTGTCAGAGCATCTTCTTGAAAGATTAAATCTTCATGAATATTTTTTTGTTTTAAAAGCAGGGCCAAGTGCTCTCCCGTAAAGCCTCCCACAATTCCAAGGGCCGTGTTTTCAAGTCCCAAATTGCTTAAGACCTGACTTACATTTATGCCTTTGCCACCGGGAAGAAACTTTTCGCCATGGCTTCTGTTTATAATTGACGCTTCAAAATTTTCTACATCCACAATGTAGTCTAAGGAGGGATTTAGAGTAACTGTTTTAATCATTTTATCTCCTTATAATATTATTTACTATTTTATATAAACTTACCCTGTTTCGCTTGTTTCAAACTTCCTAGATGATTTACTGGTAAATACTTAATCAATATTCAAACTTGTGATAAAATATGATACATAAACATCTTGTTAACTAGAAGTCATAAGAGGGAGAAGACAATGATAGATTTTAAAAATGAAATTGCTAACATATTAAGTGAAAAGATAAGTGAAATTTCAAAAGACGAAATATTTCAAAATATCGAAGTACCACCAAGCTATGAAATGGGAGATTTTGCTTTTCCAACTTTTCAATTAGCTAAGGTATTTAGAAAAAACCCAGCTGTAATAGCAACAGAATTAAAAGACTCAATAGATTCAGATATGTTTGAAAAAATTGAAACAAAGGGAGCGTACTTAAACTTCTTTATAAATAAAGAAAAATTATCAGAGACAATTATGAAAGAGTCCATTGAAAAGAAAGAGGAATTTGGTCGTGTAGACATTGGAAACGGTAGAAATGTAATAGTTGAATACTCTTCACCAAATATTGCAAAGCCATTCCACATTGGCCACATTAGAACTACAATTATTGGTGACTCTTTAAAAAGAATTTTTTCATTCCTTGGATATAATGCAATTGCATACAACCACCTTGGGGACTATGGAACTCAATTTGGTATGCTTATAGTTGCAATAAAAAAATGGGGAAACCTAAAGGAAATTGAAAATAATCCTATTCCAGAGTTACTTAAGTTATATGTAAAAATAAATGAAGCTATTGAAAATGACGAAAAGCTTCACAGAGAGTGTAGAGATGCCTTTGTGGATCTTGAAAACAAAGACCCTGAAGCAGTTAAAATGTGGGAGTGGATTAGAAATATTTCACTGGAAGAGTTCAAAAGGGTTTATAAGATGTTAGATATTGAATTTGACTCTTACAAAGGCGAACACTATTACTCAGACAAGATGGACGAACAAGTTAAAAGGATGGAAGAACAGGGAATCCTTGTGGACTCTCAAGGTGCAAAGATAGTTGACCTTGAAAAGTATGACCTACCACCTGCACTTATAATAAAATCTGACGGCTCCACCATCTACATCACAAGGGATGTGGCGGCGGCAAAGTATCGTCATGATAATTACAAACCATACAAAAATATATACGTTGTAGCTTCACAACAAAATCTACATTTCCAACAACTTAAATATGTGCTAAAGGAAATGGGATATGATTGGTATGACGAAGTTACCCATGTTCCTTTTGGAATGGTATCTCTAGAAGACGGAACCCTTTCAACAAGAAAAGGTAGAGTTGTATACCTTGAAGATGTATTAAATCGTGCTGTTGATAAAGTTGATGACATACTTACAGAAAGAGAAGAAGAAAAGGGTATAAAGATAGAAGACAAGGAAGAACTTGCAAAAGAGATTGGAATAGGCGCAGTTAAATTCCAAGAACTTTTCAACCAAAGAATAAAGGACTATGTATTCTCATGGGACAAGACCTTGTCATTTGAAGGAGAAACCGGACCATATGTACAATACGTGCATGCAAGAATCTGTTCACTTCTTAAAAAAGGTGACTTCAATTTAGATATGGAATTTGATCCGGCACTTCTAAAGACAGAAGAAGAAATAAATGTGCTTAGAGTGTTATATAACTTCAAAGACACTGTAATAGATGCCCATGAAAAGATGGAACCATTCTTCGTAACAAGATATGTGGTAGAACTTGCCAAGGAGTTCAATAAATTCTATAATAGAGTTCCAATTCTTGACGAAGACGAAAAGTTAAAGAATACAAGACTATTACTTTGCTATACAGTTAAGAATGTAATAAAGAAGGGGCTTTATCTACTTGGAATAAAAGCACCAGAAAAGATGTAGTTTATTAGAATTGAGAATCACGCCTTCATGTTATTAAGGGGAAAATTTTTGTAAAGCAAAAATTGAAGTCGAAGAATCTCATTTCAATTTAATAAAATTTTATAAAGAGCCCACCATTGTGGGCTTTTGAATTTGGTTAGGAGATAATATGACAGCATTAGCTATGTCCACATTAGATATGCTACTTTTAGGGGTGGGTGTATCCGCCGATGCCTTTGCAGTTGCCATGTGCAAGGGACTTTGTCTAAGTCGATTCGACAGGGGATATGCCACAAAGATAGCAGTTCTATTTGGATTTTTTCAAGGTATGATGACCTTTTTAGGTTACTTTATAGGATATAGATTTATAGGGTTGATAATGAACATTGACCACTGGATGGCATTTACACTCCTATTCTTTATAGGAGGCAAAATGGTTTATGAAGCCATTACCGAAGAAAAAGACGAAGATTATATATGCCCACTTGATATGAAATTTGATATAAAAGAAATGCTTGTACTTTCGGTTGCAACAAGTATTGACGCTTTAGCAGTAGGCCTTTCCCTACTTGCATTTAATGTAAATATATTAAAACCTTCTGGAATAATAGTACTGACTACATTTGCTTTTTCATTTGTGGCAGTATATTTAGGATTTAAATTTGGAGACAAATTCAAAAAGAGCTCAGAAGTTTTAGGTGGAAGTATATTGATTCTTATAGGACTTAAAATATTGTTAGAACATCTTTTAGATCATGGATTTTTAAGTCGCTAGAATTAAAAGTAATAAATATTAGAGTAATGAAGAGAATACGAAGTTTTAAATTTATTCTTTTCATTACTCTTTTTTATATTGAAAAAAAATTCTAGGCTTGTATATACTCAACATATACAAGGAGTGATAAAAATGACAATAAAAATTCAAAAATGGGGTAATAGCCAAGGCATAAGAATACCAAAAGTCATTCTTGACGAACTTAATATTAGCGAAAAAGACGAGTTAAAAATAAAAGTAGAGCACAATAAAATATTAATAGAAAATATAGGGCAAAGAAAAAAATAGTAAGGATTTCTTCAATGGCTTTGACGGATATTATAAAAGTGTGAACGTTAATTTGTGAGACTAAATGGGCTATAGAAATGATAATGATTATTGATTTAATCTTAAGCACATGCTAAAATGAATCTACAAAAGCTCGTGCTTTTAAAATAAAAAGAAAGGATAGTTTTAAATGAAAGAACCTGTAAAAAAATTATTGAGAAACAAAAGCTACTTAAGTTACTTTTTTTCAACAGCTTTTTCTATGGGCTCAAGTAATATACTTCAATTTACTTTGGCATTATATATTCTTGAAAAAACAGGGTCGCCTTTAGTATATGCTTCCATTCTTTCTATTGTAATTGTGCCTAGAATTTTTCTAACGCCTATAGGTGGAGTGGTAGGAGACAGGCTAAAAAGAATAAACATAATTAAAACTCTAACCTTAGTACAATTATTAATCATGACTTTTTACGCGATTTATTCGGGTACATATAGAGATATTTCTCTCTTTTCTGTTTATGTTTTAGTTATTGCATTGGAAATGATAGAGGTATTTTACAATGCTGCGGAAAGTTCAATTTTATCGGAAATAATAGATAAGGATTTAATGGAAGAAGCTGTAACTCTATCTAGAGTGGACGATGGTATTGTATATATAACTACACCTGTGGTTGCGGCATTCATATATAAGAAGTTCGGTATTTTTGGTGCGTTTATATTAATATCTAGTTTATTATCCCTTGCAATGGTATTAAACTTTTTCATAGATACACCCTATGCTTCTAATAAAAAAGAGAATAAAGTCGGAGGATTTAAGAATTATTTTTTAGAATTCAAAGAAGGCTTGGAAGAATTAGGCAGAAATAAATTTGCTAAAATCTTTGTTATTGTAGCTCCTTTAATAAATTTTTCATTCTCAGCAGTATTTAGCGTAGTGATTACTTATGTGTTTTTAGAAGTGTTTAGCATAAGCGAATATGCTTATGGAGCATATAGAGCGGCAACGGCAAGTGTAAGTATTGTTCTTCCGTTTTTAATACTACCTATAATTAAAAAAGTTAAGCCTGAAAAATTACTTAAATACAGCTCGCTTTCCATATCGGCATTTTTATTTCTAATAGGCTGCAGTGTTTATTTTGGAATGAATGGAGGAAAGGAAAACATATTAGCGGCAGTGTGTCTAATAACCGTACTTGATTGTCTAGTAATTAGTTCGGTGATGCCATTAAATATTGCAACGCAGGTATTTTTTCAAAAGAATATCAAAAATGAATACAGAAGTCGAATCATGTCAGTGTTTAGTATGTTGGCATTGTCATCCATACCACTAGGAAATATGTTTTATGGATTTTTAGCAGATAAATTTCCAGCCTACACCTGTGTTTTTATAGCAAGTTTAGCAGTGTTTATTTCCTACCCAATTATTATATTTGCTTCAAGAGAAGAATCTCTTCAATAAAAAAACGCCCCCTTCAGAACGAAGGGGGGATTTTTTATCCTCTATAAACAACATTTCCACCACAGATGGTATACTTAACAACTCCCTGTAGTTTCATTCCTCTATAAGGAGAGTTTTTTGATTTGGAAACAAATTCATCGTAGATTATTTCTTCATCGGGATTAAAGATTGTTATATCTGCAGGCAAATATTTTTTTATTTCTCCCGCAGGAAAGTTAAATAACTTTGCAGGGTTTAGAGACATCTTTTCAATAAGTTGTTGAAGTGTTAGATGTCCCGGCTTTACAAGTTTTGTTATGGAAAGGGACAGTGAAGTTTCAAGTCCAAGGATGCCGCTAGGTGCCCTTTCAAATTCCCTTTCTTTTTCCTTCATGGTATGGGGAGCGTGATCCGTTGCAATCATGTCGATTGTACCGTCTTTCAAACCTTCAATAAGTGCAAGTCTATCTTCCTCTGTTCTAATTGGTGGATTTATTCTTGCCAGGGTTCCAAATTTTAAAACATCTTCTTCGTTTAAACTAAAGTGATTTGGTGTTACTTCGCAAGTTGCATTTACTCCAAGCTCTTTAAATAATTTTATTATTTCCACCGATTCTTTGCATGATATATGTTGAATGTGGATGTGGCCCTTGGTACTTAGTCCTATTGCCAAGTCCTTTGCAATTTGTGAATACTCTGAAACCTTTGATGCGCCCTTTACATTAAAGGCCTTTGCAACTTCCCCTTCATTTACTCCATGGGAGCCTAGCATATCCGAGTCCTCTTCATGAAGGCTTATTGGTACATTTAATTTATATGCCCTGTCTAGTGCGTCTTTTAAAAACTTTCCGTCTTTAATCACAACACCGTCATCACTAAGACCAACGGCACCAAGTTCAATTAGCTTTTCGAAGTCTGTAAACTCTTTACCACTTAACTTTTTGCTTACTGTGGCAATGGTCTTAACATTTATGGGACATTTTTTTGAACGCTCTAAAAATTCTTTCAATGTGTCTTCGTTATCCATGGTGGGGTTGGTGTTTCCCATGCAAACAACTGTTGTAAATCCACCTCTTGCAGCTGCATTTGCCCCAGAGTAGATATCTTCCTTATGGGTAAAGCCTGGGTCTCTAAAGTGAACATGCACATCCACAAGGCCAGGGGAAACCACTAGACCCTTTGCATCTATAACTTCTTCTCCATCTTCCCTTAGGTCCTTAGCAATTTCTACAACTTTTCCATCTTTAATTCGAATATCCAACACTTCATCCACATTGTTTTTAGGGTCAATTACATGACCATTTTTTATTAACATATGTCCTCCTTAAGTTCCACGCTTCCAGTTTTAAGATGTATGACTTTGCTTTTTGTCTTGATGACAAGAGAATAATTTTCATCAATATCAATTACTTTGCCTTTTTCTTTGTGCCCTTCATAATCGAAAGTAACAAAGTGGCCCTTTAGATACGACTTTTCTCTATAATACTCATAAAAATCTTTAGAATCAATATTTTTATAGTGGTGGATTACATTATCAATTAACCTTGCGATAAACTTTGCCTTTAGTGCTTCATCAAAGTCTTCAATAACATAGCCTGCAATACTTGAAATATCATTTGGAAGAGCTTCTGGTTTAAAAAGATTTACCCCAATGCCCAGCACCGCATAGGATAAATTTAACTGTTCAAAGTCCATTGAACCTTCCGTTAAAATGCCACAGATTTTTTTATTGTCAATAAAGATATCATTAACCCATTTTATTTTAGTATCCTTATTAGTAAACTCCTCAATGGTTTTAGAAACAGCAACAGCAGCAGACGTTGTAATGTTTAGAGCCTTTTCCATAGAAAACTTTGGACGAAGGAGCATGGACATATACACTCCAGTGTTACCGGGAGAGTAAAAAGACTTGCCCTGCCTGCCCTTGCCACTGGACTGGCTGTCTGAAATAACAGTATAGTACTCAGGATAATTTTTATTTGCGAGCACCTTAACATAATCATTGGTAGAAGAAACTTCATCTAGGTACTCAAGAGAAATTTTATTTTCGCATAGGGATAGAATATCCTCTCTAAAACCCTCTCTGCTCTTTCTTAATAGACGATAACCATATTGGTTTTTTGCCTCTATTTCAAAGCCTTCGCTACGAAGCTCTTCAATTGCCTTCCAAATGGCATTTCTTGTAACTTGAAGCTCCAGCGCCATCTTGGTGCCGGGAATAAAATTATTTATATTTTTTTCTAAAAGTTTAAAAACTTCATCCTTTATCTTCATAATCTAACCAACTTTCTTTAATAGCCCTGCAATATAATCTGCTAATAAAATCTTTAAAACATCAGGAATTATAAATGGAATTACACAAAGGGACAGCGCCTTTGAAAAACTCATGGCGGCCTTTGTGTACATATTTATAAACCAAAAAGTTCCAAATATGTAACATATAATAAGACCAATAAACATAGAAAAATATCTGCAAGACCTCTTGTCAGGCAAAAACTCCAGAAGTTTTCCAGTAACAATTGCAGTTAATAAAAACCCTATGATGTATCCGCCAGTTGGCCCGGCAATGGCTGCAACCCCGGACTTAAAACCAGAAAAAACTGGAAGGCCAACAAGCCCAAGGGCGATATAAGAAAGCACGACAAAAAATCCCTTCCATGTTCCAAGAACAAGAATAGTTAAAAAGATTGCAAAAGTCTGTAGAGTAAAAGGCACCACCATAGGTATGGGTATCCATGAAGATATAACCATAATCCCAAGCAACATTCCCATAAAAGCAATATCTCTTGATTTATTCATTTAATCACCCCTTAGTAAAATATTATGTATTTATTTCCCGATTTTATTTAGCTTATTTGTAGTGATTTTCAAAATTTACCGTTACATTTCAATTCGATTTTATTTTTCGTAAAACTTATACTTTTTATTTTTCAATTCACATTTCGTTTTTGCAACACTAATGCTTTTCATTTCGATATCACATTTCGTTTTCACATCACTTATGTTTTTTATTTTTCAATTTACATTTCGTTTTATCTAGTTTATAGTGGTTTTTATTTTGATTTTCATTTCACATTTCATTTTCGTATAACTTAAATTTTTAATTTTATTTCACATCGATTATGCCTTTTATTTTCGCTATTCATTTCATTTTAACTATTAATTTTATTTTAATCACAATCTTAACGTATATTTCTTTACATCTTAATTACTTCCACAGTCCATCTCTTTATATTATATTCCCACGACAGGGGAAACCTGTCAACTAAAATGTTACAACTAGGTTGACAGGATGGGTAGGCGGAATATTTTGGTGGAAAGTGTCATAGGTATTGAAGTGAATGAAAAATATGATAGTTAGTGACATGATTCAAGAAAATAGAAATATAAATGTTTTTTTAACGGTCTTACTTTCCTTTTTAATTTAAATTTCTATTCCAATTTATGTTTTGATATGCTTCTTACTTAGTTTCATAAATTATTTTCTAACAATACACTCTCTTGACAATGCAGCCTGTCAACTAAAAAATTAAAATTAAGTTGACGGGATGGGTAGGCGGAATGTTTTAAGATAAAAAGCACTGTTATGGTTAAATTTTGTGGTGAGAAGGTAGAAATAAGTCGATTTCAAAATGGTTCTAAAAAGTATTCTTAAATATAAAAGTATTTGCGTTTGCATAGACAACTTAAACAAAGCTTGGTAAAAAAGAAGGCTTAAAAATTAAAAATTTTTAGGATAGGCAAAGAAATAAATTTTGTAGAAGAGGTCATAAATAATAATAAAAAACATTAAAGTTTTAATTGTTTTTTCAAATTGTAAGAATTTTGTAATAGTTATGTAATAATTTTGAAATAATTGGATTGTATAATTATAGTAGGAAGAAAAATAAATCAAAGTAATGATAAGGAGTGAGGGTTATGAAAAAAACATTATTACTTTTACTGATAATTGGTTCAACTCTTTTTGGATCTTATATGCTATATGGCAATGAAGAAGATAGGCCTAGTGATGCAAATTTAACTGTAAACAATAGAACTTCTGTAAATTTCAAAAACATTGGACTATATAATGGAAATTGGGCAAGCATTTTGTCTGATGTTAGGGAAAATAAAATAGACCACTCTAAGAACTACTACTTTAACTTAAAGGACTTAGAAAGCAAGGATGAGTGGTGCTTAAAGGGAATCGACAATGATGGAAGAGAATATTTTTCATATGTAAAATTAAAGCCTGGTGATGAGCTTGTTGTAAAGGATATTAAAAATGGAAAGCTTATTACAAATAGCGACTGTGAACCGGGGAAGGACTTAAGTAATTTTGATATGGCGAGCCTTGTTTCAAATTGGGAATATAGAATCGACAACGATAAAATCATTTCAAGGTTTGTATGCAAGTACAAACACAGCACAAAGGTTATGGGCAAGGACAACAAAATAAATAGTTCTAAGATTACATCTCCTAATAAGAGTTCACAAGTTTTTGGAGAAAAGGGTAAAAAGAATCTTTCTTGGATAGAGATTGTGTATAATTAAAGTATCAAAGACAGAAAGAGGATTTTATGATAAATTACAATATTTTAGTTTGTGAAGATGACAAGAGTATAGGAAACTCCATAAAAATATTTTTGGAGAACAAAGGTTATACTGTTTTTAATGCATATAATGGAGTTGAAGCTCTAAAAATTTTTGAAGAAAAAAATATTCATCTAGTTATAATGGACTTGATGATGCCGCTTATGAGTGGGGAAGAAGCCATAAGGGAACTTCGTAAGGACACCTATGTGCCAATTATAATTCTGTCTGCAAAGTCGGAGGAAGAGGACAAGGTCAATGGACTTAACATCGGCGCCGATGATTATATTACAAAGCCTTTTAATGCCAACGAGCTAGTGGCAAGGGTAAACTCTGCCATAAGAAGATTTTATAGATACACTGAAGATGAAAATAACGATGACAAAATTGAAGTTTCAGATGCAGTGCTAGATTTAAACAAAAAAATTCTTGAAATAAATGGACGTGAGGTTCATCTAACCTCCATTGAGTTTGATATATTGAAGCTACTTATGTCAAACCCAGGGAGGATATTTTCAATGGACGAAATTTACGAAAGGGTTTGGAACGAACCGGCAATTGAGTCGAAGACCGTTTCGGTACATATTAGGAGAATTAGGGAGAAGATAGAGATTGATCCTAAAAATCCAAGGTACCTAAAGGTTGCATGGGGGGTAGGTTATAAATTTGAAGCAAGCTAATCTAGATAAAGAAATGAATTTCAAAGTGGATATGAAGTTAGTTTTAAAGAGGATGCTCGTGGCTCTTTTAATACTTGCCATATCAACTGGGACGGGAATTTTTTTCTATAAAAATTATGGACAACTCAGTGAAGATGAAGTTATTCCATACTATTTAAATAATGGTTTCGGAAGTTACACTGATAACAAAGAATACGGTAACTATATGGGCGACTACTACAACACCGATTTGTTTATCGACTATTACTTTAAATATGGCGACTTTTACCCTTCCGACTCAATGGGTCATCCCATTGAAAAAGTGAGTAGTGGAGAAGAGATGCCTGAAGATGCAAAGCCAGAGGACTACTCTGTGCTAAGTAATATAAAAGAAAAGACCATAGACGGATTTGAGTCCTACTATAACGACAACGACTTTGTATTTTTGTCAAAGGGCCATATAAAAGACGGTAAGCTTGTCTTCGAAGGCAAGGAGCTAAAGAAGGAATATAAAAAAGCGATTATTCCAATTGTAAATAACTACATGAGTAATACCATCTACGAAAACCAGACCAGATATATTCCTAAAAGTAGCCCCGACTTTAACGACAAAAAATTTCACGAGATGCAAGGCTCCAATGAATCGGAAATTGAATATATCTACGCAGATGACGGCAATGAAGTGGTGGGAGTAAATATAAAAACACCTAAGTATAAGACGGCAAAGCTAGAAAGTTTTAACATTGGAATGACAAAGGATAAATACGAAAACAATCCGATTATAAAACACCCGACAAAACTTGTGTTTTCCTATGGATTTTTACCGGGAATTGCAGTCATGGCAATATTGTTTTTAATTTATGATTCCTTTTCCGATTTTGATAAATATAAAAACCTTCCAGTTATTAGGGCGTTTAGAAAAACGCCAATTGAAATAAAAATATTATTTTGGGTTGGTCTGATTTTAATATCGGGAGTAGGCCTTAACTATCCAGTAAGGTTTGGAGATATAAACTTTATAAACATTAGCTACATTTCGTCAATGGCATCCCTAATGCTTTTTTCATTTGCTGTTATATTAATTGAAAGATCCATTATTCTTCAAATCAAATTAATCTATAGGAATGGATTTAAAGAGGGATTTTTAGAAAATTCACTTATTGTAAATGGGTTTTCAATAACAAAGGACTACTCTAAAGTTGGCGTAAAAAAATTAAGCAAGAAGATAAAGACACTTCAAGGAGATATTGGAGAGTATTCATTAGGAAAGATTGTGGCCATAGTTGCAATATTTTTAATTCTTATGTTAATTGGACAAACTCTTGAAGTTAGCTGGCTTCTTACTCCAGCAATCGCATATATAATAGGCAAGGTAATATATACGTGGTCAAGGAGCATCTCAAAGATAAATAAACAAAGTAGTCTAATTGCAGAGGGAAACTTCGATGAAAAAGTAGACGAAGATATTCCGCACTTCCAAGTTATTGCAAAGAACTTCAACACCATTGGAGACAATATAAATAAATCTGTAGAAGAAAAGGTTAAGGCGGAGAGATTAAAGACCGACCTTATTGCAAATGTAAGTCACGACTTAAAGACCCCACTAACATCTATAATTTCATATTCGTCACTTCTTAAGGAAGAAGACACTCCTGAAGAGATGAAGGAAGAATATGTTGATATTATTTATGAAAAGGCAACGAAGTTAAATAATCTTATTGAAGATTTATTCCAAATCAGTAAGATTACAAGTAACTCTATTCATTTCAATAAAGAAAAAATAGATATTGTTGCATTTATAAACCAGGTTACTGGGGAATTTAGAGATGAGTTTGACCAAAAGGGAATGAAACTTATACTAAACGAGCCGGAGTATCCGATATACTGTCTACTGGATGGTCAAAAGACCTATAGGGTATTTGAAAACCTAATTACAAATATATTAAAGTATTCACAGGACAATACCCGTGTGTATATAACACTGGACGATGGCGGTGACAAGATTCGAATTACACTTAAAAATATTTCCAAGTTTGAACTGGATATCTCACCAGAAGAATTACAACAGAGATTCATCAGGGCGGACAAATCTCGAAACACCGAAGGAAATGGCCTAGGACTTTCCATTGCCACATCATTTGTGGAAGGGCAAGGTGGAGTTTTCAATATGGAAATAGACGGCGATTTGTTTAAGACGATTATTTATTTTAAGAAGTTCGAGGAGTAAAAATAATAATATCCTAAGGAGGAAGAGATGAAAAAGCTAAGCATAGGTTTTTTAATTTTGTTAATGGTGGTGTTTACATCTTGCAATAAGGATGTGAAAAATGTTGACACTTCAAATTCAAAAGACGGAATAAATACTACAGAGAATGTAAGTAATGCGGATTCTAAAATCTCAACAGAGGAGATTAGAAAAGATGAACTGAGATTTAATTATCTTGGAGCGGAACGGGGCTATATTGGGTTTGAACTTTTCTATGAAGGCCACGAAGATGATATGAAAGATTTATTTGAAGAGCTTGATAAGGTAAAGGTGGATGACCACTATAAATTAATTGGATACACCACTCTTGTTCATGAAAACAAATCAATTAACTTTAACTTTCCAAATGATGGGGAAGAGCTTGGCCTAAACATGGAAGAGTTTGATAATGGAGAAAGAAAATCAAGCTGCGCAGAACTAAAAAAAGGAGACAGAGCCTATGAGCTCATTGTAAAGATATATGAGAATGCTTTGAAGTCTTCAGAGCTTTCACCTGAAATAATTCAGAAGGCCTATGATGAAAATTTCAGTTTAAATAATTTAAAATAATTTATCATATGTGGAAGGGCAAGGTGAAGTTTTCAATATGGAAATAGACGGCGATTTATTTAAGACGATTATTTATTTTAAAAAGCTTGAGGAGGCATAATCTACCAAGGAGGAAGAGATGAAAAAGCTAAGCATAGGTTTTTTAATTTTGTTAATGGTGGTGTTTACATCTTGCAATAAGGATGTGAAAAATGTTGACACTTCAAATTCAAAAGACGGAGTAAATACTACCGAGGATGTAAGTGCTACGGATTCCAAAATCTCAACAGAGAAGATTAGAAAAGATGAACTAAGATTTAATTTTCTTGGAGCGGAACAGGGCTATATTGGATTTGAACTCTTCTATGAAGGACACGAAGATGATGTGAAAGATTTATTCAAAGAGCTTGATAAGGTAAAGGTGGACAACCACTATGAATTTATTGGACACACCACTCTTATACATGAAAATAAATCAATTAACTTTAACTATCCAACAGATGGGGAAGAGCTTGTCCTAAATATGGAAGAGTACGACAATGGAGAAAGAAAATCAAGCTGTGCAGAATTAAAAAAAGGAGACAAAGCCTATGAGCTCATTGTAAAGATATATGAGAATGCTTTGAAGTCTTCACAGCTTTCGCCGGAGATAATTCAGAAGGCCTATGATGAAAATTTCAGTTTAAATAATTTAAAATAATTTTTATGCCCGCCGTGCAGGTGGGTATTTTTTATGCGCAATTTTTTAAGCTGAAAAAGCCACTATTTCTATGTTATAATAAATTAAGAAAGGAAGGTATTATGAAAACAATTTGTATTTTTAATCAAAAGGGCGGAGTGGGTAAGACCACCACTGTTGTGAACTTGTCCTGTGGCATGGGAATAAGAGGGAAAAAGGTTTTGGTTTTAGATATGGATCCACAAGCCAACACCACTTCTGGACTTGGACTTGATAAAAACAATTTAGACAATTCAATATATGATTTATTTTCATCATCTACTTATGACATAAATGATTTAATTCATGAAACATCAAGCGAAAATGTTCATATAATACCTTCAAATATACAGTTATCAGGTGTGGAAATCGAACTTATCAGCATGGAGGAAAGGGAGTTTTATGTTAAGAAGGCCATAGAGTCTTTGAAAGATGAATATGATTTTATCTTTATAGACTGTCCACCATCTTTGGGACTATTAAGTATAAACGCCCTTGTTGCTTCGGACTCTGTTATAATTCCGATTCAGTCGGAGTACTATGCTCTTGAAGGACTTAGCCTAATTATAGAAACGATTAATCTTGTGAAGAAGTCTTTGAACAGCTCTTTAGAGATTGAGGGAGTGCTTTTGACAATGTATGATGGAAGGAATAATTTGGCGGTTGAAGTTGAAAAGGAAGTTAAGAAGTACTTTAAAGACAAGGTGTTTTCTACGATTATTCCAAGAAATGTACGACTTGCAGAGGCGCCAAGTTTCGGTGAATCGATTTTTACTTACGACAAAAATTCTCTAGGAGCGGCGGCTTTTAAAGATTTGACTAAAGAGATAATAAATAATAACAGGTGATTAGATGACTAAGAGAAAAGGTTTAGGAAGAGGCTTAGGCTCACTTATTCCACAAGACAGCATAGAAAAGTCCCTGATGGATTCTGATTTAGGTTCGGAAATACTTGAGCTTGATATAGATAAAATATACCCAAGGCACGACCAGCCAAGAAAGGAATTTGACGAAGATAGTTTATTTGAACTTAAGGAGTCAATTGAAGAGTTTGGTATAATTCAGCCAATTATAGTTAGAAAAGTAGACTCAGAATATGAAATTGTCGCTGGTGAGAGAAGGTATAGAGCATCTCTATTGGCAAATCTAAAAAAGGTTCCAGTTAGGATAATTGATGCTACGGACAAAGAGATTATGGAGATGTCCGTTATTGAAAACATTCAAAGGGAGGACTTAAATCCCTATGAAGAGGCGACTGCCTACGAAGAGCTTTTACGAACATATAACTATACTCAAGAGGAACTTGCAAAAAGGCTTGGCAAGTCGAGATCTTATATTGCAAATACCATTAGACTTTTAAAGCTTGACCCTAAGATACTCGAGTATTTGAAACAGGGAGATATAACTTCTACTCAAGCGAGAACTCTTCTTTCTATACAGGATGAAAAAGAGCGCTTCAAGATGCTTGAAAAGTTACTACTAAACAAGTCTTCTGTTAGGGAAGTTGAAAAGAAAACAACAAATAAAAGACCAAAGGATATTTACAAAGTCGAAATTGAAGAGAGACTTGTGGATTTTTTTGGGACTAAGGTCAATTTAAAACCTAAGAAAAAAGGTGGAAAGATAGAAATCCTCTATATGAGCAATGAGGATTTAGATAGAATTTTAGAAATTTTGGGAGGTATTTAATATGTATATTGATATGGATTTAGTTAACTTTCTAGAAAAAGTTAAGGGACCTGAAATGCCAGGTGGTGGCTCTGTAGTAGCTTATACTGGTGCTCTTGGTGCAGCTCTTACACTTATGGTTGCAAACTTAAGTTTTGGCAAGAAATCTTTTGAAAAGCTAGACGATGATATAAAAGAACTTGTTAAAGCAGACTATGTTAAGATGGAAAATAAAATTGAAGAGCTTAAGCTAATGGTTGAAGCTGACGCTAAGTCCTTTGACGCAGTTCTTGAAGCTATGAAATTACCAAAAGAAACTCCTGAAGAAAAGAAAATTAGAAATGAAAAGATGCAAGAGGGATACAAGACAGCCCTAGAAGTACCTCTAAAGACTTGTGGACTAATAATTGACTGTATGAAGCTTCAAGAATCATTTGCAAAATATGGAAATATTTGGGCAATAACTGACCAAGGCGCTGGAACTGCACTTCTTTATGGCAGTGGAGAAGCGGTGCTTCTAAATGTAATTATAAACCTTGAATCAATTGAACCAGGAGATTACAAAGACGGAATAGTTGAAAAACTAGAAGAGTATCAAGAAACATTAAAAGACCTTCACGAAGAGCTTATGGATAGTTGCTACAATAGATTGAAAGAGATGAAGTAAATGATTTATTTTGACAATGCTGCTACTTCTTGGCCAAAGCCTGAAATAGTTTATGAAAAGACAATGGAGGCAATGAAAGATTTTGGAGCAAATCCGGGACGAAGTGGCCATGCTATGTCTTTAAAGATGGATAGGGAAATCTTTACTGCCAGAGCAAAAGTTGCAGAGTTTTTCGGAGGGGACAATCCTCTAAACTTAATATTTTCGAAAAACTGTACTGATGCACTTAACATTGCCATTAAAGGTGCATATAAAGAAAAGAGCCATGTAATAACCTCTGCACTAGAACATAACTCTGTACTAAGGCCGCTGGTTCATTTAAGAGATGAGGGTCATATAGAGCTTACAATAGTTGAAGCAGACGAAAAGGGAGTGCTTAATCCAGAAGATTTTAAAAAAGCCATAAGGGACAACACTGACCTTTGCGTAATAACTGGAATGTCAAACTTAATCGGAACTATTACTCCTCTTGATGAAATAATAAAAGTTCTTAAAGAAAAAGATATCTTTGTCATTGTAGATGGCGCTCAATGCGTAGGGTATCTAGACATTGATGTGAAGAAACAAAACATAGATATACTTTGCTTCCCAGGACACAAGTCACTTCTTGGACCTATGGGGACAGGTGGATTATATATAAACACAGACAGAGTTTTAAGAACTGTTGTAGAGGGTGGAACTGGATCTTTTTCACAAGATTTAAATATGCCAAAAATATATCCAGACAGACTTGAGGGAGGTACATTAAACGGACCATCCATAGTAGGGCTTGGATATGGAATAGACTTTATTAATGAAACTGGACTTGAAAAGATAAGAGAACATGAAAATAAACACAGAGATAAATTTATTGAAGGAGTAAAAAATATTCCTGGAATTGAACTTTACGGACCACTTGACGAAAGACAGGGGCCTGTAGTTACATTGAACCTTGATGGAATTGACTCCTCAGCCCTTGCATATAAGCTGGACCAAGACTATGGAATAGCCACAAGAGCAGGTTTTCACTGTGCGCCATTGGCGCATAAGACAATCGGCACAGAGGAAAAGGGCGCTGTGAGATTTAGTTTTTCTTACTTCAATACCGACGAAGAAATAGATAAGGGCATTGAGGCTCTTAAAAACATATCTAATGAGGTAAAAAGTGGAAACATTTAAAACGATAGTACAAACAGGAAGCTTCTTTTTATTCATATTGTTAGCGCTTCTTATGTTTATAGCATTTACGAATATCTTTAAATTAAATAAAAAAATAAACAGACTTAAAAGGCGATACGACAATATACTAAGAGGAAGAGGAGAGCTTAACCTTGAAGAGATACTTTTGTCCCACTCTGAAGACCTGGACAAAGTTATAATATCCCAAGAGCAGATAAAGCAAAGGCAAGATGCTTTGGAATCCGTTATAACTAAAACCGTTCAAAAAGTTGGATACGTTAGATATGACGCCTTTCCTGAACTTAGAAATAGACTTTCTTTCTCCCTTGTACTTTTAGATGGAAAGGACAATGGAGTTATACTTACAAGTATTTATGGCAGAGATAACTCAGTAACTTTTTCTAAGGTGGTAGAAAGAGGAAAGGTTTCGGAAGATTTGTCGGAAGAAGAGAAGGCGTCTTTAGAAATGGCATTAAAACAAGGAGATTAAATTGGACATAATTAAAAATGTTAAAGATAAAATAGAAGGAAAAAATATAAAAATTGTCTTTCCTGAAGGGGAAGATTTAAGAATATTAAATGCAACAAGTAGACTTCAAGAAGAAAGCATCATCCATCCAATACTACTGGGAGATGTTGATGAAATAAAAAAAGTTGCAAGTGAAAATGGACTGGATATTTCAAAAATTGAAATACTTGACATGAAAAACTACGAAGAAAAAGACTTGTTACTTAAATCCCTCGAAGAGAGAAGAGCTGGCAAGAATACAAAAGAAGAATGTGAAGAAATGCTTAAGATTCCAAATTACTTTGGAACTATGCTAGTTCATACTGGAAAGGCTTCAGGACTTGTAAGTGGAGCGGTAAACTCAACTGGGGACACAGTTAGACCAGCGCTTCAAATAATAAAGACAAAACCGGGCATTTCAAGAACAAGTGGTGCAATGCTTATGCTTGGACCAAATGAAGAGCTATATGTATTTGCAGACATTGCAATAAACATCGAATTAGATGCTTCACAACTTGCGGAAGTTGCTATTTGTTCAGCAGAAACTGCAAAGCTATTTGGACTAGATCCTAAAGTTGCAATGCTTTCATTCTCCACAAAGGGATCTGCTAAGCACGACTTTGCAACTAAGATGGCAGATGCAACAAAACTTGCAAAGGAATTAAACAAAGACTTAGTAGTAGATGGAGAAATGCAATTTGACGCAGCAATTTCACCTGTGGTTGCAAAGAAGAAGGCCCCAGGTTCAGAGGTTGCAGGACATGCTAATGTATTTATATTCCCAGACCTACAATCTGGAAACATCGGTTACAAAATTGCACAAAGACTTGGAAACTATGAAGCCATAGGACCAATTCTACAAGGGCTTAACAAACCAATATCAGACCTTTCAAGAGGCTGTGTAGAAGAAGATATTTATAAAATTGCCCTTATAACTGCGGCACAATCATTACAATAAAAAGTGAGTAGTTTCGGAAAAACCGAGACTACTTTTTTATTGGGTATAACATACTAGAGGTGAGAATATGAGTGAATTTTATACTTCAATAGCAAACTACTATGAACAAATATTTCCTGTAGGAGCTGAAAAAATTAATTTTTTAATGAAGAGTAATCCTAAAACTGCAATGGACATCGCCTGTGCCACAGGAGAAGTCATGAAGGCACTTCAAGAAAAAGGTGTAAAAGTTTTGGGGATTGATTTGGACGATAAATTTGTAGAAATGGCAAGAGAAAAAGGCCTAGATGCAATAAAATTAAATATGCTAGACCTTGACGAAATAGATGAAAAGTTTGACCTGCTTTACTGCATTGGAAACTCCATAGCTCACTTAAAAGACTATGATGAAATAAAAAAATTTTTACAAAAGTCCTATGACAGAATAAACTTCGAAGGAAGAATTGTAATACAATTTATAAACTTTGAAAAATTTTTGAAAAATGAAAACGAAAATGGATTTCTAGGTAGCCTTCCAGATATAAAAAATGATAAATTTACATTTTATAGAAACTACTTTAAAGAGAAGGACCATATAAGATTTAACACCACACTGGCAATTAACGATCTAATAATAGAAAATAACGAAATACTATTTCCGCTATTAAAAGATGAAGTTGTTAGCATAATGCAGGAAGTGGGCTTTAAAAACATAAAAGTATATGGAAACTTTAAAGGCGAAGACTTTGACGAAAAAGTTAGCTTACCAGTAATAATAACAGGAGAAGTAAAGTGAACGAAACAATTAAACATCAACTTAAACACAGAAGCATTAGAGAATTTAAAGACCAAGAGGTATCAAAAGAAGACCTAAATATTTTTAAAGAAGTCATACAAAGGACAGCCACTAGCACCGGAGTACAATCCTATTCAGTAATAAGAGTGGTGGATAAGGAAAACAGAAAAAAGATAGCAGAAGTCTGCAAGCAAAGTTATGTAGAAACGGCGCCAGAACTTTTTATATTCATTGTGGACTGCTACAGAAACAATGAAATAGTAAAAGAAAAAACAGAAAAGAGCTATGAACAGGCCTACGACATGGAAAAATTTTTCCAAGGCTTTACCGATGCAGCCCTTGCTTCACAAAACTTAATGAACGCCATAGAATCAAAAAATATGGGTGGAGTATTTTTAGGGTCAATCCTTAATGACAGCAAAGAGATTATAAATATTTTAAAACTTCCGAAATATACCTTTCCTGTACTTGGAGTTGCCTTTGGGTATCCAAATCAAGAGCCAATGCTAAAACCAAGAATGGACATGAATTTAAGATTTTTTGAAGACGAATACAAAATCTTCGACAACTACCTGGAAGAGATAATAGATTATGACGAAGAGATGAAAACATACTATGACCTTAGACAAAAAGACAAACCACTGGACTCATTTAGTGAGCAGTTGATACAGAGATTTGAAAACACATTAGAAAAAAGAACGCTTATATTAAATGTAATTAAAGAACAGGGCTTCGACTTTAAATTAAAATAACTATAAATAAAGTAGGAACGAGAATAAGAAAACTTTAAAAAGAATTAAAACAAGGAAAATAATAAAAACATTTGACAAGATGGAAATAACTTGTTAATATAATTAGGCACTCAAGGAAGTGCCTTTTTAAATTCTTCGAAAAGAAGCAAGTTTTTTTAAAAAAGTTTAAAAAAGTGCTTGACAATATATTTTAATAGTGATACTATTAAATAGTTGTCGCTCAAAGCGAGTGCAAAGAACCTAAACAAGTGAAAAGTGTAAAAAACTTTTGAGTAAGTACAACCAAACAATTTCGGTGAAAAAAATAAAGTCAGCGAGAGCTGATCAAACATTTAATAGAGAGTTTGATCCTGGCTCAGGACGAACGCTGGCGGCGTGCTTAACACATGCAAGTCGAACGATGAACCTCGAAATGATTTCTTCGGAG